>SKPT01000586.1 GCA_007119405.1 Phycisphaeraceae bacterium | reverse complement strand
GACGGGTTCGAGCTCGAGAGGCCGCACTTCGCCCTTTTCCCGGCCTGGATGCACCAGGACCCGGCCAAGCTCAAGCCGGTGTATCGCGATCGGGTCGAGCGCTTCGGCGCGGAGCCGGAGACGGTGACGATCCGCGGCCACGCGCGGGCGACGCACGTGTGGGAGGTGGCGTCGCGGGCGGCGTTCGACGAGCTGGACGAGATGCACCCCTGGTCGGCCGAGCAGATCGACATGCGCTTCAACTACAAGCCGAACCGCCCGCTGTACCTGATCGCGGTGCGGGTGCACGAGCTGCCCGAGGCGAAGACGATCGTCAACGACGCGGAGTACGCCGGCTGCCGGAGCTGGGTGGCGCTGAAGGCGGACGACGAGATCGTGCCGGCCGGTGGCCCGGTGCTGGATGATCCGGCCTACGCGCGGGTCATCGAGCGGATCGACGCGGCGATGAGTCGATAGGCGATGCCGGCCGGCATGCCCGGCAATGGTGCTTTGGCGCGCCGTGTGCATGCACGCCTGACGCACGAGGGGCCGGGGCCACGACGCTGGAGGATCACGAGAAGGAGGCAGGACGAGCCGGCCGGACAAGCCAGGCTTTGTTTCAGGCGGGCGGGTGCCGCACGGCAGGCTGAAGGCTGCTGTGTGAGATCAACCGTGGATGGCCGAAGCACACGGCCCCCTGCTGGGATGCTGTGTGGCACCCTTGTCAGGCACGTTTCAGGGCTTGCCGGCGGCAGGATCTTTTGAATCGCTGCCCGGCCGGCCCTAGAATCGATCATTCGCCTGCCGACCCGGCCTGCCCAATCCATGTGAGGCGCTTTATGAGGCAAGGAATCCCTGTCAAGCTTGCGGTCGTGTCCCTGCTGGCGGCGGCGCTGCTGCTGCTGACGCACACCTGGGCGCGGACCGCGAGCCCGTTTCACGATCTGGACCTGCTGATCGACATCCGCCACGAGCTGCTGACCGGCTACGTGGAGGAGCTCGATGGCCGGGAGCTGAACCGTGCGGCCATCGAGGGCATGATCAACATGCTCAACGACCCGCACACCGACTTTCTCCGCCCGGAGGACCTGGAGCGTTTCGAGCGGGAGGTGCGCGGCGAGTTTTCGGGGATCGGCGCCGAGGTCGACGTCGACGAGGCCGAAGGCCGCGTGCGCATCATCACGCCGCTGCCCGACTCGCCCGCCTGGCGGGCCGGGGTCATGGCCGGCGACATCATCACGCGGATCGAGGAGGAGTCGACGCTGAACATGTCGCTGCAGGACGCGGTGGATCGGCTGACGGGCGAGGCCGGCACCGACGTGACGTTCACCGTCCGGCGCAACGGCGAGGAGCACCGGATCACCGTCACGCGCGAGCGTATCCGCGTCCAGAGCGTGCGCGGGCTGTCACGCGGCGAGAATCAGCGCTTCGAGCACATGCTCGACGCCGAGCGCGGCATCGGGTACATCTGGCTGACGCAGTTCAACGAGCGGACGCTGGAGGAGATGAGCGAGGTGATCGACCGGCTCAAGGCGGACGGGCTGCGGGCGCTGGTCGTGGACGTGCGCTTCAACCCGGGCGGGCTGCTGGACGAGGCGCGCGACGTGGTGGACCTGTTCCTGCCGCGCGGCGCCCGGATCGTGTCGGTGCGCAGCCGCGACGGCACGGAGCAGGTGCTCGACGCCCGGCTCGAGCCGACCGTCAGCGAGGAGATTCCCGTGGTGGTGGTGGTGAACAACGCGTCGGCGTCGGCGGCGGAGATCCTGGCCGGGGCGCTGAAGGACCACGACCGGGCGTACATTGTCGGCTCGCGAACGTATGGCAAGGGGTCGGTGCAGCAGGTGCGCCGCCTCGAGGCCGGGCAGGGCGCGCTGAAGATCACCAACGCCTACTACTACCTGCCATCGGGTCGGCTGCTGCATCGGCGCGACGAAGCGCCGACGTGGGGCGTGGATCCCAGCGAAGGGGCGTACGTGGGGCTGACGGACCGGGAGCAGCGCGAGATGCTTCAGCGTCGGCGGGAGAACGACGCCCTGCGGCCGGACAACAACGCCGACGCCGGGCCGCTGACGCCCCAGCGCATCGAGCAGGAGCTGAAGGACCCGCAACTGGCCGCGGCGCTGCGTGCGGCGATCGGGCGGCTGGAGACGGGCCAGTGGCCGGCCGTCGGTGCCCATGACGTGCAGGCGCGCGTCACGGCGGACGAGCGGCAGAGCCTGGTCGAGCAGCGGCAGCGGGTCCACGAGCGGCTGGCGGAGATTGAGCGGCAGCTCGAGGCGCTGGAGGTCGTCGAGGGGGACGAGGTGCCCGACGAGGATGGGGACGCGGCCGAGCTCGAGGAGCTCGATGTCCGGCTCGAGCCGGTGCCATGACGCTGATCCTGGGCATCGAGACGAGCTGTGACGAGACGGCCGCGGCCGTCGTCGCCGACGGGCACGTGGTGCTCTCCAACGTCGTGGCGTCGCAGCACGAGCTGCACGCGAGCTACGGCGGCGTGGTGCCCGAGATCGCCAGCCGGGCGCACGTGCAGCGGATCGAGCCGGTGGTCCGCGGGGCGCTCGAGGAGGCGGGGGTGTCGGCAGCGCGGGTGGACGCGGTGGCGGTGGGGAATCGGCCGGGGCTGATCGGGTCGCTGCTGGTGGGGGT
>SKPT01000564.1 GCA_007119405.1 Phycisphaeraceae bacterium | reverse complement strand
GAATGTGTCGACAGTGGCGATCTTCATCGGTCTCGGAATCCCTCAAAAAAACCGGCATCGGGTGGCACGCAATGCCGTGAACTTCGGTTGTAGGGTGGGTAGAGCGCAGCGAAACCCACCAGGTTGGCCGTGGATCCCCGCCGCAACCGGTGGGTTTCGCTTCGCTCTACCCACCCTACAGCCAGAGTTCACGGCATCGGGTGCCACTGACAAGGCCGTCCTCGGCCTTGTCAGTGCTTAACGACGATTCGCACTGACAAGCTCCGCGGACTCCGCTTGTCAGTGGCACCCACTTCAGGAACATTTCATACGCCAAGATCAATGGTCCGCCTCCTCGAGGAGCGCGGTCAACCGCTCGCGCACCTGCTCCGAGCCGAGCCCGGGCACCGCCTCCTCGAGGCGCCGGCGCTGCGGGATCTGCCAGCCCCAGTCGGTCCAGCGCTGCACCATGCGAAAGCCCACCTGCTGCACGTCCCAGCTCGGATGCTCCATCGTGGCGATGCCCAGGTCCACGGCCAGGTCCAGGTGATTGCGCTCGCCGCCGCGTCGCGCCTCGCGCCGCTCGGCCCCGGCCCGCGCCTCGGGCGTCAGCAGCTCCCAGACGTGCCCGCCGATCACATCGAGCACCGCCGTGATCTGCACGCGCAGCGCATCGATCTCATCCTCGCGCGCCTCGCGCAGTCGCTGACGCATCAGCTCCACCAGCGCCTCGGCCATCGGCCTGGTCAGCGGCAAATGACCCTCCAGCGAGCGCAGCGCGTAGATCGCCGCGTCGTCGTCAGCGAGCACGCGTGCAAGGGCGTCGCGGCGCTGCTGCCCCGATACCGCCAGCAGGGTCAGCGCCGCCTCGCCGCGCAGCATGCCCAGCGTTCGCGGGTCATCGAGCCGCCCGACGTGCAGCTCGATCTGGCGCCGCCCGAGCACGCCGCCGCCCTCGATGCCGGCGTCGCCGCGGCGCACCGTGGCGAGGTCGATGCGGCCGTCCGCCAGCGCCTCGAGCCAGTCCAGCACGGTCTCGTCAACGCGCTCGACCCGTCGGGCCAGCTCGAGCGCCTGCCGGGCCTGGTGATCGGTCAGCTCCCGGCCGACGATGTCCGCCAGCACCGCGCGGGCTCGCTGCGGGCGGGCCGGCACCTGCTCACCGTCGACGACGTAGCCCTGCGGCCGGCGTCGCTGGGCCAGGGGCATGACGACGAGATGATCGTGCGGCCCGCCGACCGCGCCGCTGTCGACGGCGTCCCACTGGAACGATGGCGGCTCGGCCGCCAGCGGCCGGCCGTCGCTCAGCCACGCGAAGACCACCTCATGCTCGCGCACCGCCAGCCGGCCGAGCCGCCAACCCTGCGCCGGCAGCTTCACCCATTCCTCGTCACGGGCGAGGCGCAGCGCGTGACCGCCGGCACCGCCGCCCCTGCCGCGGATCGAACGCACGTCCGCCAACTGTCGATTGCCCAGGTCGTCGCCATGGGGCAGCGCCAGCCCGGCCGGCTCGCCCGGTGCGGGCTCGGACCGATCGCACCCGGCCAGCAGGGCGATGCCCGCCAGCAGCGACGCGACGATTGTCAACCTGCCAGCCATCGCCAGCCCTTTCGCTCGCGGCCATTCTACCGCCCGGCGCCATTGACGGGCACTGGTCGCGGGCGGTAGAGTCGAGCCGATGACAGCGCCATCAACGCCCCGGCCCATCCTTTCCGACGCCCAGCTCCACGCCTGGCAGCGCGACGGCTACGTCGTCGCCCGCGGCCTGTTCACGCCCGACGAGGTGCGCGCCATCCGCGATCGCTTTGCGGCCCTGGCCGAGGCGGGCGAGCCCGTGCCTGGGCACTGGGCCCCGGCCGCGGACACCGACGACCCGCTGAAGCGCTACCCGCGCGTCATGCATCCGCATCGCTTCTGCGAGCTGTCCAGGCGGACAATGCTCAAGCCCGAGCTCGGCACGGCGCTGGGGCAGCTCTTCGGCGAGCCGGCGGTGGCGTGCCAGAGCATGTACTACTACAAGCCGCCCGGCTCGCCGGGCCAGGCGCTGCACCAGGACAACTTCTACCTGGCGGTGCAGCCGGGCACGTGCGTGGCGGCGTGGACGGCCATCGACGCCGCCGACCCCGGCAATGGCGGGCTCTACGTCGTGCCCGGCACGCACAGGCTGGACGTGATCTGCCCGGACCCGGAGCAGTTCCGCGACGGTCGGCGCACCAACCTCGTCGACCCGCCCAAAGGCATGAAGGCGGTCGCCCTGGAGATGGACGCGGGCGACACGCTGTTCTTTGGCGGCAGCCTCATCCACGGCTCGCCGCGCAACCGCAGCGCCGACCGGTGGCGGCACAGCTTCATCGGCCACTACATGCCCGCCAGCTCGACGCATGTCAGCGGGGCCTACTTTCCGATCCTCGATTTCGCCGGCCGCGAGATCAGCTACGAAGCCGCGGCCGCCGGCGGACCGTGTGGCGAGACGCTCGGGGCCATCGCCAACACCTACGGCCGCGATGCGGTCATCCATTAGGCTCCGTCCGAAGGGTGGGTGCCACTGACAAGGCCGGCCTCGGCCTTGTCAGTGCCGGACGGCTGGGCGTTTCCGTACGGCCGTGTCGCACTGACAAGCTCCGCGGACTCCGCTTGTCAGTGGCACCCCGT
>SKPT01000566.1 GCA_007119405.1 Phycisphaeraceae bacterium | reverse complement strand
CGCCGGCAGCCCGTGCAGCAGATACGGCAGGATGCCGAGGCGTACGCCCGCGAGCATCCGGCGATCGTGCTCGGGGGCGCGTTGATCGTCGGCATGCTCGCGGGACGGTTCCTGCGTAGCGGCTCGCCGCATCAGGAGCCTGCGCCCGGTGCCAGCCCCGACGTGGCGAGCCAACCGCCCGCCGAAACCCCAACCCCATCCACCGACATCGCCAGCCGCGGAGGCATCGCGTCATGAGACCAGTCGAGGACCCGCGCAGTTTCGGACAGCTTCTGAGCGACCTGCGTTCCGACACGGCCGCGCTGTTCCGCCACGAGTTCGCCCTGGCCAAGGTCGAGCTCAAGGACAAGGCCAGGTCGCTTGGCCGCGACGGCGTGCTGTTCGGCGCGGCGGCGGGCCTGGGGCTGCTGGCGGCCATGACGCTGGTGGCCACAATCAGCGTCGCCCTGGCGGTGGCGCTAACGCCGGCGGTGGGGCTGGCGATCGCCGCCTGGCTCGGGCCGTTGATCGTCGCGATCGCCCTGGGCGTCGGCGCGTGGGCGTGCTTCAGCGTGGGCAAGCGTCGGCTCAAGGCCGAGCCGGTGATGCCCGAGCGGACGGCGGAGAGTCTGCGGGAGACCAAGCAATGGGCCCAAAGCAAGGTGAAATCGTAAGAGCGAGCCCGGACGCCAGCCAGGCGTATGCGCAGCGGCAGCGCGACATTCCGGAGATTCGCCGGGACATCGAGAAGACCCGGGGCCGGCTGGACGAGACGATCGACGCGATCCGCGGCCGGCTGACCCCCCAATCGATTGGCAGGCAGGCCATGAGCGTGATTCGATACCGAAGCAAGGTGGCGGGACGTCGGATGACGGACATGCTGGCGGAGAATCCGCTGCCCATGGCGTTGACGAGCGTCGGCGCCACCTGGCTGCTCGGCCAGACGATCCGCCGCCGCCGCGCCCGCAAGGCGGGCGAGCGCGAGATCGAGCTCGAGTTCCAGGAAGACCAGCCGCTGGCGGTGCAGCGCAACCTTTACGACGCGGGGCTCGAGGCCCAGTACGAGGTGCGTGAGCACGAGCCGGGCGAGGGCGTCCGCCAGCCCGGGGTCGGTGAGCAGGCCCAGCAGGCCGGCCGCGAGTACGCCGAGCAGGCGCGCGAGAAGGCGGGCGAGTATGGCGAGGCGGCCCGCGAGAAGGTGTCGGAGTATGGCCAGCGCGTGGGCGAGGCCGGGCGACGTGTCGGCGAGCAGGCCAGCGACATTGGCCACCGCGTCAGTGACTCGGCGCAGCGGGCGTCGCAGTTCACGTTCGACGCCGTGAAGCGCCACCCGATCACCGCGGCGCTGGGGTTGATGGCGGCGGGGCTGGCGGTGGGCCTGGCGCTGCCGGCGACGCGGAAGGAGCGCGAGCTTGTCGGCGAGCAGCGCGACGAGCTGTTCGAGCGTGCGCGCGAGTATGGCGGCGAGCTGGCCGAGCGCGGCCAGGCGGTCGCCCAGCAGGCCGGCGAGGCCGCCAGCGAGGAGGCTGAGCACCAGGGCGTGACGCCCGAGCAGCTCAAGGCCGAGGCCGAGCAGGCCGGCCGGGAGCTGACGGAGGAGGGCGACGAGGGTGAGTCAGGCGGCGAGCCGCCGCGTTCCTGACGCCCGGGAGAAGGCAGCACACGCAGGCAGTCGTGGCTCGGGGCGCTGCATAACGGAGCAGCGCCCCGTTTTCTTTGCGCGCGCCCGCCTGCCTCACACCCGTCCTGAGCGGAGCGCAGGTCGGGATTTCTGTGGGCGCGCTGCCGGTGGCCCGGCGGTGAATCGATCGGGTGGAAGCAAATCCCGCCCTTCGCTCGCCCCGCCACCGCGGACACGTCCCGCCACCGCGAACTCGTTCCGGACGGGCGGGCGCATGCAAAACCCCTCCCATGATGGGAGGGGTCGGGGCGGGGGATGTCGATCGTGTCACGGCCTGGGCAGGTGTGTGCGCGGCGCATCCTGCGGGGCGCCGAGGAGCCCGCCCACGGCTGCGGCCAGCCCGCCGAGGATCATGCCCACGAAGGTCCAGATGGCGGCCTGGGCGACCATCTCCTGGGCTTCCTCGGCCGCGGGCATCTGCGCCTGAGCCTGTTGCATGAGCTGCTCGAGCTGCTGCTGCATCTGCTCGTCGTCGGCCTGGTCCATGAGCTGCTGCATCTGCTGCTGCTGGGCCTCGTCGGGGGCGGCCTCGACCGCGGCGATGCCGGTCTGCATGATCTGCAACGTGCCCGCGGCGAACTGCCCCATGGCGGTGGCCAGCAGGAACACGCCCAGCACGCTCGCCAAGCCCCAGGTCACCACGCCGTGCAGCACGCCGTCGAGCCGCTCGCGCACGCCGGCGAGGTAGCCGGCCGCCCACCCGCCAACGAACAGGGCGATCAGGGCGGTGACGATCCACCAGATCATGCCGCCGATGGCCAGCTCCTCGGCCATCTCCGGCCCGGCGGCGAGGGCGCCGATGCCGATGCCCAGCACCCCGAGGGTCATCTGGATGACGAGGACGATCACGACGCCGGCGATGATCGCGCCCCAGGAGATGCGGCGCATCATGCCGGGCCAGGCGACGCCGCGCTGCTCGGACTCGCCGCGGTGCGGCGGTGCGGTGGCGGCGACTTCGGCGTGGCCGGTGCG
>SKPT01000468.1 GCA_007119405.1 Phycisphaeraceae bacterium | reverse complement strand
GATGCAGGCAGAAAGTGCACTTCTCCATCGCGCCCTGCGGACGGATGCGGTTGCTCAGGTAGGATTGATCCGGATTCACCTGCTCCGCCGGCACGTCGGGCTTGGTCCAGTTGAACCGCCGCGCCTGGTAAGGACACGCCGCCTCGCAGTACCGGCAGCCGATGCACCAGTTGTAGTCGACGACGACGATGCCGTCGGACTCCTTCCACGTTGCCTCAACGGGGCAGACGTGCACGCAGGGCGGGTTGTCGCACTGGTGGCACTGCACCGGCATGTAGAACTTGTCCGGGTGGGGCACGGCGTGGTCGTAGTGGGGGTTGGCGTGGTCGAGGTCGAGCGAGCCCTTGTTCATCTCCAGGACGCGGATGTAGGAGTTGTTGGTGGCCCGGTCGTGGTTGTTTTCGATGTGGCAGGCCTCGGCGCAGCGTCGGCAGCCGATGCAGACGGTGAGATTCAGCGCGTAGCCGAACTGCACGCCGGGCTCGGGGCGATGGTCGGTGATGGTGACGTCGGCGCCGTACTGCTGGCGGGTTTCCTGCTCGAGTCGCGCCAGGACGCGTTTGAGCTCATCGGGGCCGAGCTCGGTGTAGTGCTTTTGCAGGAACTCGTCGAGGCTGAGGTCGGCGGCCCATTCGGTGAGCGGGGCCATGGCCTTGGCGAACGCCGCCAGGCCCAGGGTGGCGCCGAGGCCCTTGAGCGCGGTGCGTCGCGAGACCTGGCCGAGCACGGGCAGCGAGATGTTGCGTGATTCGCTCATGGCTGGGGTTGCGTGCCGGGCGGCAGGCCGTCGCGCGGCGGGAACACGGGCTTCATCTGGGGGAAGGCGGGGGCGTGCGGCTCGTGGCAGTCGATGCAACTGTGGCGCTGGCGCGGGCCGCGGGTGCGGTCCCAGTAGCCGGTCATGCCGCCGTGGGCGCCCTGCTCAAAGTCGCGCCGCTGAGACCCGTGGCATTGGCCGCAGAGTTCCATGACGTTGACGAACTCGAGCGACCGGCCGTCGGCCAGGCGGAGCTGGTCGTAGTTGCCCGGATTGTGGCAGGACACGCACGTCAGCTCGCCGTGGGCCATCTCGAGATCGAGGTGGAACTCGGTGAGCTGCTGGCCTCTGCTCACGGCCGGGTTGGGCTCGAGCACGTCGTGGCAGGTGGCGCAGGAGACGGTTACCTCGTGGCCATGGGCATCGACGCGACCCGTCTCGATTCTGGGAGGCCCGGCGGGCTGATTGACCAGCACCGGGTGGAGCCAGGGATCGGCGGGTGGTGCCGACGTTGGCTGGCGCGCCGGCCCGGCCTCGGGCTCGGGTTCGGCATCACAGCCGGCAACCGCCAACGACATCAGCATCACCAGCGCCGGCCAGACGAGGTGTGCGTACGGACGGCGGCCGGGCTTGGGTGCCGCAGAGCACGCCGGAGGCTGCTGTGTGCGATCAGGTGTGCATCGCCCCGGCACACAGCACCCTGGTCGGCTGCTGTGTGGCACCCTTTTCACACACCTGTTCAACTCGGCGGTGGGCGTGTCGCTCATGCTCATGCTGTGTAACGCGGTCAATGCTCGGGCTGATCGAAGTCATGCCGGATGCGCACGATGCGGAAGCGGTGGCCCTGGCAGATCACGGTGTCCCACCACTGGGCGTCGTCGTAGCGGTAGCGGATCTGCACGGCGCGGGCGTGGCGATGCAGCAGCAGGCTCCGCCCCTCCTGGAGCGTGATGCTGCGATCGCCGACGAGCCGCTGGCTGGCGTGGCGCGGGATGACCTCGATGACCTGCGTGCAGGCGGCAATGTCGCGCAGCAGGGCGTCGAGGCCCGCGGCGTCGAGCAGCGACTCGCGCAGCTCCGGCAGGCCCAGCGATGAGGTGTCCGCCCCGGGCGCGGGCGTGGGGTCGACGCTGGTCTGACGCGGCTGATCCGGCGCGGGCGTCAGGGCTGTGGCGGGCGCGCGGCCGACGGGAACCAGGTTGCGCAGGAACTGGCGGCGCGAGGCGGTCATGAGCGTGGCTCCGTGTCACGAGGCAGGCGGATGCGGGCGGCGCATTTTTTGTAATCCGGCTGCATGGAGTAGGGGTCGTGGGCGTCGAGGGTCAGGGCGTTGATGTCAGCGTTCTCGTCAAAGAAGGGCACAAAGAGCGTGTCGGCGAGGGGTAGGGCCCGGCCGTTGAGCCACACGGGCAACTCCAGCGCGCCGCGCCGTGTCTCGATGACGATGCGCTGGCCGTTGCCGATGCCCAGGCGCGCCGCTTCGTCGGGATGCATCTCGACGTACGCGCGCGGCATGGCCCGATGCAGTTGCGCAATGCGCTGCGTCATGGTGCCGCTGTGCCAGTGCTCGAGCACCCGGCCGGTGCACAGCCAGTAGGGGTAGGCCTCGTCGGGCGCCTCGGGCGCGGGGGCCTGGGGGCGGAACCAGATCAGGGCGCGGTCGTCCTCCGTGACCGAGTGGTAAAACTGGATGCCCCGGCCGGGCTCGACGTTGGGGTCCTCGCCTTCGACGAAACGGTAGCGCGTCTCGCGCCACTGGCCGGGCTGGGCCTCGACGACCGGCCAGCGCAGGCCGCGGTGGCGCACCAGCTCGCGGTAGGGCGCTACGTTCTTGTGCTTGTAGGCGGTAAGCGGGCGGTATTCCTCGTAGAGGCGCTCGTCGACGTTGATGTCGTAGAAGTGCTCCCATCGCCAGATGGGGATGTCGTCGGCCTGATGAAAGAGGAAGCGGCCGTCGGCGTCGGCCATGCCCTCGTGGCCGAGCTCGAGCAGGCGATGGGCGACGGCGATGATCTGCCAGGCGTCGGGGCGTGCGTCGCCGGGCGGGTCGACCATCTTGAACCATTGCTGGGTGCGTCGTTCGCTGTTGCCGTAGACGCCGTTCTTCTCGACCCACATGGCCGAGGGCAGGACGAGGTCGGCCAGCTCGGTGGTGGCGGTGGGGTAGACGTCGGAGACGATGAGGAACTTGTCGCGGAGCTCCTGCTTTTGCTTGAAGAGCTTGAGGTTGTTGGGCAGCGTCTGGCCGGGGTTGGTGACCTGGACCCAGATGGTGTCGATGTCGCCGCCGGCGTCGGTGGGGGTGTTGAACATTTCCCACATGGCCAGCGTGTGGTGGCCGGGGTTGGCGGGGATGCGTCCGGGGGGCAGGTTCCAGGCCTGCTCGCAGTCGCGGCGGTCGCTTTCGCGGGTGACGACGCGGCCGCCGGGCAGGCCGTGGGCAAGCGTGCCGACCTCGCGCACGGTGCCGCACGCCGAGGGTTGGCCGGTGAGGCTCTGTGGTCCGTCGCCGGGTCGGCCCCAATGGCCGGCGAGCAGGTGCACGCCGTGGATCAGGTTGTTCATCGCCGTGCCCTGGGTGTGCTGGTTCACGCCCATGCACCAGAGGCTGACGATGCGCTTGTCCCGATCGGCGAACAGCCGGCCAAGCATCTCGAGCTTCTCGCGCGGCACGCCGGTGAGCTCGGCGACATACTCGGGCGTGTAGGGGGCGACGAGCTGGCGGTAGCGCTCGAAGTTGATCGCCTCGCCGAGCAGCGTGGGCGGGTCGGTATCGGCGCGGAAGTTGCAGTAGCGCTCGACGAAGTCGCGGTCGTGGGCGCCGGCCGCGATGAGCTGCTGGGCGATGCAGTTGGCGATGGCCAGGTCGGTGTTGGGCTTGAACTGGAGGAAGTGCTGGCTCTGGGCGGTGGTGCGCGTGCGCCGCGTGCCGATGTCGACGAGGGTCACCGTTTCGCCGTTCATGCGTCGGTTGACGATGCGGCTGAAGAGCACGGGGTGCATCTCGGCGGGGTTGTTGCCCCAGTTGATGACGACGTCGGCGTGGTCGAGGTCGTCGTAGCAGCTCGCCGGCTCGTCGACGCCGTAGGTGCTGAGGAAGCCCGTGACCGCCGAGGCCATGCACAGGCGGGCGTTGGCGTCGATGTGGTTGTTGGCCAGGCCGCCCTTGATGAACTTGAGCGCGGCGTAGCCCTCGGGGATGGTCCACTGCCCGGAGCCGTAGATCGCGAAGCGTGGCCCGGAGGCGAGGATGCGTCGGGCGATGATGTCGATGGCGTCGTCCCAGGTGATGGGTTCGAGCCGGCCGTCGCGGCGGAGCAGGGGGGTGGTCAGGCGGTCGTTGCCGTACATCGCCAGGGCGACGTGGTAGCCCTTGGCGCAGAGCAGGCCGCGGTTGACGGCGGCGCGCTGATCGCCGGCGATGGCGACGACGCGGCCGTCCTTGACGCCGACCATGACATGACAGCCGGTGCCGCAGAACCGGCAGGGCGCCTTGTCCCAGGTCACGCCGTCGATGGCGGGCGGGTCTTCCAGCACGGGCAGGGCCGTGGCGCTGGGGTCGGCGTGGGCGGCGTCCCGGCCGAGCATAGTCGCGGTGGCTGCGGCGACAGCGGCGGACTTGATGAAGTCGCGGCGGTCCAGGCTCATGCCGCGGGCTCCCGCCCGGCACAGGTGGCCAGCGGCCGGGGCATGTCAAGGGTGAGGCTGACGGGCATCGGGCTTGGCTCCAGTGGGTCGGCGGTGGCAGAGGAAGCAAATAAAGGACCAAAGCGCCGGGTACTCCGGTTTGTCGAGCGGTCATCTGCTCGCGGTGGTGGGTGATGTGGCGGATGTTGCTGTTAAGACACTTTGATTTATTGGCTTATGGGGATGCTCGGAGGGCCGTCGCCTGGGTCGGGGGGGCGAGGCGCAGACGGGGCATGCGTTTTGCACCTGTAGAGGCACCGGGGGCGTGCTGGCGACAGTGAGGGCTGGGCCCGGCCGGCGCAGGGCCTCGATTCCGAGAATCGAGAAAAAAGGCGTTCCCATATTCGGGAGTTTCAGGTATTCTTTTCTCATGAGCGTTGCCGGCAAGACCATCCTCCTCGTCGACGATGAGCAGGTGCTGCGCGAGTCGCTCGCGGAGCTGCTCGTCGACGAGGGGGCCGAGCCCGTCCAGGCCGAGGACGGCGCCGCGGCCCACCAACTGCTGCTGGAGCGCAACGTCGACCTCGTGCTGACCGACGTGCGCATGCCGCAGGTCGACGGCCTGACGCTGCTGGGGCATCTTCAGAAGCTGGCGCCCGAGACGCCGGCGATCGTGCTGACGGCCTACGGCACCGTGACCAGCGCGGTCGAGGCGATGCGGCTGGGCGCGTTCGACTACCTGCTCAAACCGGTGGACTTCGACGACGTGCTGATCAAGGTCCAGCGGGCGCTGCAGGTCGGCGAGATGAGGCAGGATTACCGCCTGCTGACCGAGCAGATCGCCAGCGCGTGCACGTTTCATGAGCTGATCGGCGACGCCCCACCCATGCAACGGCTTTTCGAGATCGTGCGCAAGCTTGCGGCCGTCAAGTCCAGCGTGCTGATCGTCGGTGAGTCGGGCACGGGCAAGGAGCTGTTCGCGCGCGCGATCCACTACAACGGCGCGACGCGCAGCAAGCCTTTCGTGGCGGTGAACTGCGGGGCGATTCCCGACTCGCTGATCGAGTCGGAGCTGTTCGGCCATCGGCGCGGGGCGTTCACGGGCGCGGTGCGGGACAAGGTGGGCTACTTCGAGGCGGCGCATGGTGGGACGCTGTTCCTGGACGAGATCTCGACGCTGCCGCTGAACGTGCAGAGCTCGCTGCTGCGGACGCTGGAGGAGCGTGTGGTGGTGCCGGTGGGCGACACGAAGCCGCGGCCGGTGGACTTGCGGATCGTGGCGGCGAGCAACCGGGATCTGGACCAGATGGTCGCGGCGGGCGAGTTTCGGGAGGACCTGCTGTATCGGCTGAACGTGGTGAAGCTGGAGCTGCCGCCGCTGCGCGAGCGGCGCGAGGACATTGCGGCGCTGGTGCATCATTTCATCGGCAAGTACGCGCGGCAGATGAACAAGCCCGTCGAGGGGGCGACCAACGGGGCGATGCGGGCGCTGCTGGATCACCGCTGGCCGGGGAATGTGCGCGAGCTGGAGAACGTCATCGAGCGGGCGATTATTTTCGCCGAGGAACCAATGGTGCGTCTCGAGGACTTGCCCTTCGACAACACGGGCCTGACGGACGACATCGGCGAGGATCTGAAGGAGGCGTCCCGACACTTCGAGCGCCAACACATTCTCGCGAGCCTCAAGCGTCACAACTACGACAAGACCGAGACGGCCACGCACCTGGGCATCGGCATCTCGAGCCTGTACCGCAAGCTCGACGAGCTGGACATTCCCAAGCGGCTGGGCCAGGAGAACGAGCACCTGAACCGCGGTAACCACTTCGGCGTCCACGGCGAAGGGGTCTGACCGCATCGACACGCAAGGAGCCCGACCATTTACAACAGTCCCGCCCCGCTTGATGACGACGACCGACGGCTGCTGAGCGCGGTGCAGGAGGCGGTGCCGCTGGCGTCGCGGCCGTTTGAAGCAATCGGCCGCACGCTCGGCATGGACGAAGGGCAGGTGATCGATCGCCTGGTTGCGCTGCGCGCGGACAAGGGCGTGATCCGGCAGACGTCGGCGATCTTCGACAGCGCGGCGCTGGGCTACCGCTCGGCGCTGGTCGCGGCGCGATGCCCGGCCGAGCGGTTGGAACGTGCCGCGGCGATCGTCAGCGAGCACCCGGGGGTCAGCCACAACTACCAGCGCGACCATGCGATGAACCTCTGGTACACCGTGGCGGTGGGCCCGGACTCGAAGCTGGGCATGGACGCGACGATCCAGCGCCTGCACGAGCTCAGCGGCTGCGAGCGGACGCTGGCGCTGCCGACGCTGAAGCTGTTCAAAATCGGGGTGAAGTTCGACCTTGGCGCCGACGGGCGCAAGCCCGCTGCGGCGGCCGGCGCGGGCAGCGCGCGCCACAACCGCGCCAAGGTCATGGGTCACGTGCTGACGGACCACGAGCGTCGGCTGGTGCGTGTGCTTCAGCAGGACCTGTCGCTGGTGCGCCGGCCGTTCGACGCGTGGGCGGACCAGGCGCGCTGTCGCGTGGGCGAGCTGCTGGCCGCGGCGCGAACCTTCCAGGAGCGGGGGCTGATGCGGCGGTTCAGCGCGGTGCTGCACCATCGCCGGGCCGGGGTGGTCGCCAACGTCATGGCGGTCTGGCGTGTCGAGCCCGAGGACGCGGCGCGCGTTGGCCCGCGGTTGGCGGCATTCGACGCGGTGAGCCATTGCTACCTGCGCGAGCGTTACGAGGACTGGCCTTACAACCTCTACACGATGGTGCACGCGCGCAGCGTGCTCGAGGCTCAGCGAACGCTGGAGGCGATGAGGCAGGCGACGGGGGTGAGCGACTGCCAGTTGCTGTGGACGGTGCGGGAGTTCAAGAAGGCGCGGCTGCGCTACTTCACCGAGGAGATCGGACGCTGGGAGGCGCGGCACGGCGGTGGCGAGGTCGGCGCCCGGGCGGCGGTGGCGTCGGGCGCGATTGCCGGCGGCTGAGACGGCGCCGCGGGCGTGGCGGGTGAGAGACACACCGGACGGCGGCTGGAGATGGTTCGTGAAACGCTGGCGGCTGTTACTCGCGGTGGTGCTGACGGCCGGGCTGGCCGGTGCCCTGGTTTGGACCATGCTGCGAGCGCCGGCGGCGGAGGCTCCGGTCCCGGGCGAGGCTGGTCGGGCGGCCGGCGACGGCGAGCCGCTGCGGCTGGGCCTGGTGCCGGAGCGGGACATTTTTGAGCAGCGGCAACGGCATCGCGTGCTCGCGGCGTACCTCAGCCAGCGGCTGGGTCGGCCGGTGAAGCTGGTGACCTTCAGCACCTACAGCGGCGTCCTGGACGACTTCGAGCAGGGCACCGTCGATGCGGCATTCCTGGGCTCGTTGATCACCGTGCTGGTGCACGAGCGTTATGGCGCACGCGTGCTGGTCAAACCGGAGTATGCCGACGGCAGCAGCAGCTATCGCGGCGTGCTGTTCGTGCGCGACGATGGGCCGATCGCATCGCTGGATGACCTGCATGGCCACTGCGTGGCGATGGTGCGCGGGACGATGGCGGGGCACCTGTTTCCGCTGACCGTGCTCGACGGGGTTGAGTACGGCTCGATCCGCGCCTGCTGGCTGGGCTCGCACGACGAGGCGGTGGCGGCGGTGGCGCGGGGGCAGATCGTCGCCGGTGCGGCGAAGGATCGCCGGCTGGACGTGTTCGAGGCGGCGAACCCGGACGTGTCGCTGCGGCGGCTGGCGGTCAGCGCGAGCGTGCCGGAGAACGCGCTGGTGACGTCGGCGGCGCTGGACGAGGCCGTGGCCGACGCGCTGGTCGAGGCCCTGCTTGGCCTGGCCCAGACGCCCAGCGGGCAGGCGGTGCTCGAGGCGTTCGGCGTGCGGCGGTTCGTGGCGTGCGAGATGCGATCCTACGCGCCGGTGTATGAGCTGAGCGAGGCGCTGCGTGAGCGATGGCCGAGCCTTGGGATCCAGGGCCCACCGCCGGTGCGGAAGGCGGGGGATCGCGAGGAAGGCGAACCGTGAGACCCTGACGTGCTGCGACGCAAGTTGCTGATCATCCTGTTGTGCGTGACGGCGCTGCTGATGAGCCTGGCGGTGGCGGCGGTGGTCTCGATGCGCAGCATCCACGAGCAGTTGGAGCAGGTGATCGGTCACGACATGGCCTTGGCGGAGCACGCCAACCGGCTGACAATGGCGGTGTCGGAGGTCGAGTTGCAGCTTTACGCGATCCAGGCCGGGCGTCAGCGGCATCTGGACGAGCTGGTCGACGCGGGCGAGGCGATGAGCCGCCACGGCGGCAAGCTCGCGGCCGCGGCGAACGTGGGCCGGATGTTCGATCTGCTTGAGCATATCGAGCGGTTCCAGCGGCACATCGGGGCGCTGGCGGTGATCCGCGACCCGGAGCTGGTGCATTACCACAGCATGCAGGGGATCGAGGCCACCGGGCGGTTGCGCGAGCAGATCCTGGCGCTGGATCGTCACCTGCACGAGCGGGCCGAGTCCCGGCTCGGGCAGTTGACCCGCCGTTTTCGCTGGCTGGTGCTGGGCATGGCCATCGGGTTTCTCGTGGTGATCAACGGCTCGGTGCTGCTGCTGGTGCGGTCGTCGGAGATGGTCGTACAGCCGGTGGATCAGCTCGTGGCGGCGGCACGGGCGCTCGCGGCGGGGCGATTCGCCCATCGCGTGAACGTCGCGGGCCGCGACGAGTTCCAGGAGCTGGGCATGGCCTTCAACCACCTGGCTCAGCAGCTCCAGGACAACGAGCAGCGCCGCGTCGAGCTGCTGGGCCAGACCGCGCTGACGCTGAACCACGAGTTGAACAACGCGATCGCGGTGATCGAGCTGGAGCTGACCCTGCTCAGCCGCCGACGGCAGGATCCGGTGGCGTCGGAGCGGTGCCTGCGGCAGATCCATGAGAATCTCCGGCGCATGGCGGGTGTCGTCGAGTCGCTCAAGCACGTGCGGCAGATTGTGCTGCGCGATTACGTGGGCGACACGAAGATGCTCGACCTGGAGCGATCGATTGAGGCGGTGCCGGCCGCCGCGCTTGGGCCCGCCAAACGGGAGGCCAAGCCATGAGGCAGACCGAGAACCGGGCGCATCGGCAGGTGCTGCTGGACCGCATGCGGTGGTTCATCCGCCTGCGCTGGGTGGCGGGGACGACGGTGGTGGCTTTGGCGCTGGCGGACGTGCTGTGGATGGGCTGGTATCCGCAGGCGGCGGTGATGGCGGCGGTGGGCGCGGCGATTCTTGCCTACAACCTCGTGCTGCGCGGGCTGCTTGACCGGTCGCAGCACAGCGGGCGGGGCCTGACCGCGCTGGCGATGGGGCAGATCGTGCTGGACCTGGTCTGCCTGACGCTGCTGAGCCTGTGGACGGGCGGGGCGGCGAGCCCGATCCGGGGTTTCTACGTCTTTCACATGATCTTCGCGTCGCTGCTGCTCGCGCCGCGGATGGCCTATGCGGCGGCGATCCTCTCGATCGCGATGATGGCGGCCGCGCTGACGGTCGGCGGCGGCTGGCCGCAGCGGCACGAAACCTGGCTCCAACTGGCGGGGTGGGTGATGCTCCTGCCCCTGACGGTGTACCTGGTCAACGGCATTGCGCGTCGGCTGCGTCGGCAGCGTCATCGGCTGGTGATCCAGAACCGGCGCGTGGCGGCGATGGCCGAAAAGCTGCGCGCCCAGCAGGCCGCGATGATCCAGCACGAGAAGCTCGCGGCGATGGGGCAGATGGCCGCGGGCATCGCCCACGAGATCGCCAACCCGCTGGCGAACCTCAACAGCGTGCT
>SKPT01000621.1 GCA_007119405.1 Phycisphaeraceae bacterium | reverse complement strand
GCGGCGTGGCGACGAAGATCAGCAGCACAACCACGAGCCCGATGCCAACCGCCACACCGGCCGACCGTCGCCGGCGAAGCTCCGCCACATAGTCGCCCACGACGCGCGGGCCGATCACACCGCTGGCTACGAGCACGGCGCCGCATTCGGGGCAGCTATTGTCGCTCAGCCCTCGCACGTCATAGAGGCAGCGCGGGCACAACGGACCGTGGATGCGGTGCCCACGCAGGCGGCGCATCGACAGGCGCAGCACCTCGCGCAGGCGCGGCGGCCGCAGGCGTGTCCCCGGTGGCAGGTCGTGGGTCGGTGCCATGGTGATGGGGCGATCGTGCTGCCGCGGGCGACGCGTCGTCGTTGGCGACGCCCCGCCGATGCCCCGCGACCAGCGGTCGGGGCTTTGTATTCACCGCTTGAACAGGCGCACGACGAAGCTCACCAGGGCCAGCACCATCACCGCGAGGAAGACGAGCAGGACCGTGAGCATCACCCAGTCGAAGAGCGTCATGGCTTAACGTCCTTCATGTGAATCGTTGATCCGTGTCCGTCGTAGGGTGGGTAGAGCGGAGCGAAACCCACCCTACAACCACGCCGGGTGCCACTGACAAGCCGTCCGCGGCTTGTCAGTGCGTCTGCACCGCATCACACTGACAAGCTCCGCGGACTCCGCTTGTCAGTGGCACCCCCCAACCTCGCCCCTGCTCCCCTTCGCGGCCTTCGCCTGCTTCGCCCCTTCGCGGTAAACCGATCTATCGCTTTCTCACGACGCCGCGCGCGACGACACGGCCGCGGGCACCTTCGCGGGCTTGAGCGCATGCTCCTCATCCAGAATCTCACGCACCCGCCTCGCGATGCCGGCCGCGTCGATGCCCGCCTCGGCCTTCTGCCCGCCGCGCGAGCCCTGGTAGATCCACTTGTCCGGCAGGCCCAGGCGGTGCAGCAGGCTCGTGGGCAGGCGATGCTCGTTGCACGCCTCGAGCACGCATGAGCCGAAGCCGCCGATCACCGCGTGGTCCTCGACGGTGAGCATCGGCGTGCCCGCCTCGATCAGCTCGCGCACCAGCTCGATGTCCACCGGCTTGGCGAAGCGGGCGTCGTAGACCGCCACCGAGTAGCCCTGCTTGGCGAGCTCGGCGCGGGCGGTGAGTGCGTCATTGGCGCTGAAGCCGTAGGCCAGGATCGCCAGGTCGCTGCCGTCGGCGAGCTTGTTGGCCTTGCCCAGCTCAAACGGCGGGCAGGGGTCCTGCACCGGCGTGGGCACGCTGTCGCGCGGGTAGCGCAAGGCCGTGGGCCCATCGTCGCGCGACGCCAGGAAGCGCAGCGCCGCGTTAAGCGTCGGCTCATCCATCGCGGCGCACAGCACCATGTTGGGAAAGACGCGCAGGTAGTTGACATCCGCGAAGCCGTGGTGCACCGCCCCGTCGCCGCCCACCAGCCCGGCCCGATCCATGCAAAAGCGCACCGGCAACCCCTGCAACGCCACCTCCTGAAACACCTGGTCGAACGCCCGCTGCAGAAACGTCGAGTAGATCGTGGCGAAGGGCTTGAGCCCCGCCTTGGCCATCCCGGCGCACATGTCCACCGCGTTCGACTCGGCGATGCCCACGTCGAACGTGCGCTCGGGGTACTCCGCGAGCTGCTTGACCAGCCCCGTGCCGTCGGGCATGCCGGCGGTCACGGCCACGACCTTCTCGTCCTCGGCCATCACCTCCGCCAGCGCGTCGGCGTAAGCGCTGGTGAAGCTGCGCCCGCCCTTTTGCACCTCGACGCGGCAGCCCTCGATCTTGAAGGGCTTGGGGCTGTGGAACGTCGTCGGATCGCCCGCGGAGAAGTCAAAGCCCTTGCCCTTGACCGTCTTGACGTGCAGCAGCACGGGGCGGTCCAGGTCCTTGACCTCCTCGAACATCTGGATGAGCGAGGGCAGGTCGTGCCCGTCGATCGGCCCGACGCAGATCAGCCCGAAGTGCTCGAACATGTGCTCGCGGGCGAGCGCCGCCTTGGTCATCTCGCCAAAGCGGTGGTACATCTCCTCGAGCGTTGAGCCGCCGGGCACGTGCTTGAGCACGTTGTGGGCGCGGGTCTTGAAGTCCTTGTACGCCTGGCTGACGCGGAAGCGGTCGAAGTAGCCGGCCAGCCCGCCCTGGGGCTGGTTGATCGACATGCCGTTGTCGTTGAGCACCACCAGGAGCTGGCGCCGCAGCGTCCCGGCATAGTTGAGCCCCTCCATCGCCACGCCGTTGACGATCGAGCTGTCGCCCACCAGCGCCGCGACGCGAGGCCCGGCACCGGACTGGTAGCGCCCGGCGAGCTCGTCGCCCTTGGCCATCCCCACCGCCGTGGGGATGGCCGTGCCCGCGTGCCCGACGCTGAACAGGTCGTAGGCGGATTCGCGCGGCTCGGGGAAGCCGGCCATCCCCTCGCTCTGCCGCAGCTTCTTCAGGAGCGGCTGCCGGCCGGTGATCAGCTTGTGCGGGTAGCACTGGTGCCCGACGTCGAACAGCAGCCGATCGTGGCCGAAGTCGAACACGTAATGCAGGGCGAGGGTCAGTTCCACCACGCCCAGGTTCGGCGCCAGGTGACCGCCGGTGCGGGAAACCTGATCGCAGATGGCGTCGCGGATTTCGCCAGCCAGCGGC
>SKPT01000018.1 GCA_007119405.1 Phycisphaeraceae bacterium | reverse complement strand
CGTCCTTCACCCACAGTGCACACCCCTTATACCGCAGTTCGAAGAGACGAAACGCCATCACACATAGGATAAACGCAACGTGACGTTCATAAAACCCTGAACCTCAACTGGGTGATGCGGGATAACACACTGGCCGAGTGGCTGGGGTTCATCGCCGAGCACGTGGGCATGTATGACGAGCCGCTGCACGAATGGGCGGCGGACCATGACGATATGCCCGCTCCCTACTGGCCGGCGGCGGCGAAGCACACGCTGGACCTGCTGGGCCACGCCCGGGCGCACCTTCCCAAGTTCCCGCACGAGTTCCGCGTCGAAGTCGAGCAGGCGTTCTCCACGATAGAGCGGGTGGTGATGCCGGTGGCGAAGCGGGAAGGGGAGAAGCTGTGGACCATCGCCCGACGCGACCCGGACGAGCGCTACCACGCGAAGATGGCCGCACTAGCGATGCGGTTGCCCGATGGGCTGGCGAGGCTGGCCGACCGCGCCCGGGCGATCGACCGGACGGTAAACGGCGAGGATGAACCCGAGGGGGCCGAGCCGACCCAGGCGGAATTGGATGCGATGAGGGCCATGCAGCAGGCGATCGAGGATAACCCCGACCTGGCGCACGCAAGCCGACCCGCCATCTACAAGCACATCATCACCGAGGGCGTGGTGGTCAACGGCGAGCCCTACCGGCCGGTGTCATTCGATGCATGGTCGAGGGCCTACAGCCGGGCAAAGGCTAAGGCTGAGGACATGTAGCGGACACTTTGAAAAAATCTGACCACCGGCCAACCCCCGATAGCACGCTGCTACGGGGGTTTTTCATGCGCGAGGGCAATGTCCACGGCTTGTCCATGCTTGTCCCTACCCCCCGATGGGTAGACGGCAAACCCGTACGGAGCACAAGCCATGAACACCGACCACGACCTGCCGCGACACCCGGACGCGATGCTCAACACCGACGAGGCTGCATCTGCGCTGAGGCTGCAAAAGCAGACCCTCCACGACTACCGCTGCCGGATGGTGGGGCCGCCGTTCTATCGCATCGGCGGGCGGGCGATCCGCTACCGCTACGGCGACCTGATGGCGTGGCTGGAATCGCAGCGGGTCGAGCCGGTGACTGCGTGACCACAAAAAAGCCCGCGCGACCTGGAGGGGGCGACGCGGGCGACGAAAGGAACACATGACCACTATACCCCACGCAACACCAAACGGACAAGCCCGCGAGACATTTTCGACTTCGCGGGTGATGGACTTCTTCAGCGAGAAGGAGCTGGCGGCGCAGACCGGCCACGACACCGAGGACTGGCCGCTCGTGGCCCTGAAGGAGCTGCTGGACAACGCGCTGGACGCGTGCGAGGAGGCGGGCGTCGCCCCCGCCATCCGCGTCGACCTGGGCGCCGAGCACATCACGATCGCCGACAACGGCCCGGGCATCCCGCCCGAGACGGTGGCGGGCCTGACGGATTTCACGGTCCGGGTGTCGAGCCGCGAGGCCTATGTCGAGCCGACACGCGGCCGCCAGGGTAACGCGCTCAAGACCGTGCTGGCCATGCCTTTCGTGCTCGACGGCGAGCACGGCCAGGTGGAGATCGAGGCCCGGGGCGTCCGGCACCGGCTCGTCGTGCGGGTCGATCGCATCCGCCAGGAGCCCGTCATCGACCACCAGCGGGACGAGGCCCCCGACACGACCGGCACCAAGATCACGGTTCACTGGCCGGATAAAGCAAGGTTGATCCTGGAGCGCGCGGCCGGGCGATTTTTACAAGTCGGCGAGGACTTCGCCTGGCTGAACCCCCACGCGGCCCTGACGATCAAGGGCTCGGTCCGGGACGAGTCGGGCGGCTGGGAGCCGGTCGAGCGGCACTACGAGCCCACGGACGCGTCGTGGGCGGATCGCAAGTGGACGCCCGATACCCCGCCGGTGGCGCACTGGTACACCGCCGAGGACATGTCGCGGCTCGTGGCTGCGTGCATCACCCGGGACGCCGACCGGGGCCAGGATCGGACGGTGCGGGAGTTCGTCGCCGGCTTCAAGGGCCTGTCCAGCACGGTCAAGCAGAAGCGGGTGACGGACGCCACGGGCCTGTCACGGTCGAAGCTGTCCGAGTTGGCGACGGACGGCGACCTGGACGAGCCGAGGATCACGGCGCTGCTCGAGGCGATGCAGGCGCAGTCCAAGCCCGTCAAGGCCCGGGCGCTGGGCCTGATCGGCGAGGATCACTTTCGCCAGCGGTGCGAGGCCGCCGGCTGTGAGATGGACACGTTCGCGTACCGGAAGGTCATCAGCGACGGCGACGCCGATATCCCTTCGGTGGTGGAGGTGGCGTTCGCGGCCCATCGGGGCGCCCTGGACGCCAACGCAGACGAGTACGGCAACCGCCGCCTGATCACGGGCGTCAATTTCAGCCCGGGGCTGCTCAACCCGTTCCGCGAGCTGGGCGAGATCGGGGAATCGCTTGATTCGGTGCTGAACGAGCAGTGGGCCGGCCGTCGTGAGCCGATCCTGTTGGTGCTCCACGCCACGAGCCCGCGCGTCCGCTACGCCGATCGCGGCAAGTCGAGCGTGCTGCTGGCCAGGGAGGGGGTGGACGCATGAAAGGCATGGACATCGCCAATGCCGTGAAGGGCGCGACGGCCAAGTGGGCCAAGAT
>SKPT01000469.1 GCA_007119405.1 Phycisphaeraceae bacterium | reverse complement strand
TGGGTGCACGCCGCCGCGATCATCATCCTCACGCCCGAGGGCCGGGTGGCGCGCTACCTCTACGGCCTGGGCTACGAGCCGGAGACCGTCCGCCTGTCGCTGGTCGAGGCCAGCGAGGGCAAGGTCGGCTCGGTGATGGACCAGATCTTCCTATACTGCTTCCGCTTCGACGACGAGGTGGGGGCGTACACCGCGGTGGCGATGAACATGATGCGACTCGGCGCGGTGCTGACGCTGCTGGGCCTGGCCACGGCGATCAGCGTCATGGCCATCGTCGGCAAGGTGCGGCGGCGGCGCATCGCCACGGGCGAATCTTCGTAAGTGAAAGGCAAGGCGAGCCACGATGCTGGCGACATTGGCAAGTAACCTGACGCGCTGGATGCCCGAGGCGCACTCGACGTTCGCGGACAACGTCGACTGGCTGTTCTACTTCCTCGTCTGGCTCACGGCGTTTTTCCTCGTGCTCATCGGGGGCCTGACGGTCTACTTCGCCGTGCGCTACCGCCGCACGAAGGACCGCATGGAAGGCGAGCACACGCCCACGCACCACACCGCGCTGGAAATGACCTGGACGGTGATCCCGCTGATCGCCGTGCTGGCGATCTTCTTCTGGGGTTTCCGCGGCTACGTGGACATGTCCATGCCGCCGGACGACGCCTACGACATCCGCGTCGAGTCGTTCACCTGGGGCTGGAACTTCGTCTACCCCAACGGCGCCAGCAGCAACGTGCTCTACGTGCCCGCGGACCGGCCGGTGCGACTGACGCTCACCAGCCGGGACGTGATCCACTCGGTGTTCATCCCGGACTTCCGTGTCAAGCGCGACGCGGTGCCGGGGCGGTACAACCGCACCTGGTTCCAGGCCCGGTGGGTGGACAGCGCGGTGGTGCGCGTGGCGGACGAGGTCGACGCCGAAGAGGACGAAGACCTGCGCGGCACGGTGCACCAGCTCTACTGTGCCGAGTATTGCGGCGACCAGCACTCGCGGATGCTGGCGAAGGTGGTGGTGCTTCAGCTCGACGACTTCCGCGCGAAGGTCAGGCAATTGGGCGAGATCGACCCCGACGCGCCACCTGCGGAGGTCGGCCAGCGCCTGACGCAGGCGCAGGGCTGCGTCGCGTGCCACAGCAGCGACGGCTCCACGCTGCTCGGGCCGACGTTCCTGGATCTCTACGGCTCCGAGCGCGAAATGGCCGACGGGACGACCGAGATCGCCGACGAGCAGTACATCCGCGAGCAGATCCTCTACCCGCGCCGGCGGACCGTCGCGCGCTTCGACCCCAACGCGATGCCGCCGTACCAGGGCATCCTCAGCGATGCGGAGATCGACGCGATCATCGCCTACCTCCAGTCCATCAGCGAGCATTACGACGGCGAGGCCGGGCTCAACGACGACCCCGCCGACGACGCCGACGATGAGCCGGCCGACGAAACCGACGACCAGTAAGGCCGCAGAAGCCTCTGAATAGGCGGAGCCCCCATGAGTCCCCCAACGAACCGCGAAGGAGCGAAGAGACGCGAAGGTGCGAAGGTGCAGGGGATGGAACCAGGCGATGCTGCTTCGCGCCCTTCGCCTGCTTCGCTTCTTCGCGGTATTTCAGAGGCCCCGGCGGAACCACGCGGCGGGGCCCAACGAACGACGAAGGTGACGTAATGTCAGCAGCGAACCCACACACGGACATCTACGGCAAGCCGGTGCCCGCCGATGCCGACAACTACCTGACCCACGGCAAAAGCATCGCCTCGTGGC
This sequence comes from Phycisphaeraceae bacterium, assembly GCA_007119405.1. The sequence goes on along the minus strand of SKPT01000469.1, from coordinate 892 downwards.
TGCTGACGCTCGACCACAAGCGCATCGGCATCCTCTACATGCTGGCGATCCTGACGTTCTTCTTCGTCGGCGGCGTCTTCGCGCTGGTGCTGCGCACCGAGCTGCTCACGCCCGATCCCACGATCGGCATGGGCCTGGGCATGAGCGAAAACGAGTCGATGCACTTCTACAACCAGATGTTCACCCTCCACGGCGCGGTGATGGTGTTCCTCTTCGTCATCCCCGCGATCCCCGCGATCCTGGGCAACTTCGCCCTGCCCATGATGCTCGGCGCCAAGGACGTGGCCTTCCCGAGGCTGAACCTGGCGAGCTGGTACATCTACATGATCGGCGCGCTGTTCTTCCTGTGGGTGCTGGGCAAGGGCATCCTCAATGCGGTGGTTCCGGGCATCGCGGAATGGTTCGGGTGGGAGGTCGACCTCGTCGGCTTCTGGGGCGGCGGCGGGCTGGACACGGGCTGGACGTTCTACACGCCCTACTCGTCCTCCGCCAGCAGTACCGCGGTGCTGGCGGCCGTGCTCGGGGCGTTCATTCTCGGCTTCAGCTCGATCCTGACGGGCGTGAACTTCATCGCCACCATCCACATGCTGCGGGCGCCGGGTTTGACCTGGTTCCGCCTGCCGCTGTTTCTCTGGGCGCTGTACGCCACGGCGATCATCCAGATCCTCGCCACGCCCGTGCTCGCCATCACGCTGCTGCTGCTGGCCGCGGAGCGCGTGCTGGGCATCGGCGTGTTCGACCCCGGCCGCGGCGGCGACCCCGTGCTCTTCCAGCACTTTTTCTGGTTCTACAGCCACCCGGCGGTGTACATCATGATCCTGCCGGCGTTCGGCATCGTCAGCGAGATCATCTCCAGCTTCAGCCGCAAGCACATCTTCGGCTACAAGTTCAT
>SKPT01000476.1 GCA_007119405.1 Phycisphaeraceae bacterium | reverse complement strand
TGCTCGCCAGTCGGTGGACATGCTCAGGCTCTCGCGAGGTTCAGCCGTTCAGACCGCGGCCCCGGCGGCGCCCCACAACTGGCGCAGCATGCTCAGGCAGGGCGGGGCGACCTGCTCGATCCGGCCGGTCAGGCGCCCCTCGATGCTGAAGCGGCCGTCGTAGCCCGCCTTGCGCAGCAGGCTGAAGAAGTCGTCGAAGTCGAACGCCTGCTCCGCGTCGGCGGGCTGGCCCGGCTCGTGGCGGCCGGACGGCTCGGCCAGGTGCACGTGCGCGATGCGACCGGCCAGCGCCAGCAGATCCTCCGCCGCGTTGTCCGCCTCCACGCCGTAGTGGTAGCTGTCCACCAGCGCCGCGACGTGCGGGTGGTTCACCTTTTCCAGCACCTGCCGCAACTGCGCCAGCGTGTTGATCGTGTTCGTCTCCGAGCGCCGCAGGTGCTCGACCGCCAGCGTCACGCCGTGCTCGCCGCAGAGGTCGCCGGCGAGCCGGCAGAATTCGACGATCTGCCGCGTCGCCTGCTCCGGCGTGACGTCGTCCGGCCGGCGCCGCGCCGCCCCCGAGCCGAACACCAGCACCCGGATGCCCAGCCGCCCGGCGCGCTCGGCGGTGCGCTGCATGTACCGCCGCAGCGCGTCCAGATCGCGCCCCGGCCCGACCACCGGCAGGTCGCCGGGCAGCAGGGCGGCGCCGGCCTCCATGGGCAGGGCGACGTCGCCGGGCGCCCGCCACTGCGCCTCGTCCACCGCGCCCGCCAGCACCTTCTGGATCTGCACCTCCAGGTAATCAAAGCCCGCCTCGCGCATCGCGGCGGCGTTGTCGATCGGCGAGACCATTCCCAGGCGCATCACGCGGCTCCTTGCATCGGCTCCGGGCGATCATACCGTACCGCCGGCGCGATGTCCCGGCCCTGACGGCTACACTGGACCCGCCGCCCCGCGGAGCATCGCATGCCCATCGTCCCCTCCGCCGATCGTCGCCTGCTCCAGGCCGTCTCCGAGCTGGCCTACGCCAACCCCTTCCTGCCGCAGCGCATCGCGCTGGAGCGCCAGGCGCTCGGCCGGGCCTTCGACGCCGGCGACGCCCGCTGGAACGTGCGCCTGACCGACCCGGGCCAGCCGGTCAACACCCAGCGCATCATGCAGCGCGCCGAGCCGCTGCTGGCGAAGCTGCGCGACCGCCTGGCGGCCGGGGCCAGGGTCGGCGACGAGGAGTTCGGTCTGTACGAGGACCTGGCGCTGTTCGTGCTGTTTCACCGCTGGCTCGACCGATTCGATGAGCGCATCGACGAGGCGCTGGCGGGCAAGGGCGTGAACGTCGCGGCGGACTTCAAGCGGTTCGAGCGGCAGGCCGGCGAGCTGCTGGCGGTGATGCCCGCGGCGTCGGACCTGGGCTCGGACGTGGCGCACCTGTTCGCCTGCCTGTTCCAGCTTCGCCGGGCGTTCCGCCACATCGCCGGCGACATCGTGGGCGTGGCCCAGCCGATGATCGAGCTGCGCGCCGCGATCTGGGAGTCGATCTTCACCTGCGACATGCGGCGCTACCGTCGCAGGCTCTACAAGCGCATGGGCGAGATCGCCACGCTCATCGTCGGGCCCACGGGCACGGGCAAGGAGCTTGTCGCCCGCGCCATCGCCTGGTCGCGCTACATCCCGTTCGACGGCCGACGCTTCAAGCAGGACTTCACGGCCGCGTTCTACCCGGTGAACCTGGCGGCGCTGTCGCCGACGCTGATCGAGAGCGAGCTGTTCGGCCACGCGCGCGGGGCGTTCACCGGCGCCACCGAGGACCGGGCCGGATACCTCGAGGCCTGCCCGCCGCTGGGCGCGGTGTTCCTGGACGAGATCGGCGAGCTGGAGCCGGCGTTGCAGGTCAAGCTGCTGCGCGTGTTGCAGGAGCGGAGCTTTACGCGGCTGGGGCAGACGCAGGCCCGGCCGTTCGCGGGCAAGATCGTCGCGGCGACGCATCGCGACCTGGGCGCGGCGATGCAGGCCGGGCGCTTCCGCCCGGACTTCTACTACCGCCTGTGCGCCGACGTGGTGCGCACGCCGTCGCTGGCCGAGCAGCTCGCCGCCGAGCCCGACACGCTGCCGACGCTGGTGCGCCACATCGCCCGGCGGGTGGTGGGCGAGGAGGAGGGCGGCGCGTTGGCGGAGCAGGCGCTGGCGTGGATCGACGCTGAGCTGGGGCGCGAGTACCCCTGGCCGGGCAACGTGCGCGAGCTGGAGCAGTGTGTGCGCAACGTGATGATTCGCGGCCGGTACCGCCCGGCGGCGAGCCCCGCCAATGGTTGGCTGGCCCGCGCCGAGGCGGGCGAGCTGAGCGCCGACGAGCTGCTGCGCTGCTACTGCACGCACCTGTACGCCCGGCTGGGCAGCTACGAGGCGGTGGCGCGTCAGCTCGGGCTGGACCGGCGCACGGTCCGTGCGCGGGTGGACCACGCGCTGCTCGGCGGGACCAACGGCGGGGCGTAGCTCTGTACATTTCATGTACGCACCCGCACATCTCATGTATGGCCACCTGCGGTCGATGGCTTCGTCGTCGCAACGTAATGCCTTGCCATGACTGGTCTTGATGCGCGCGCCCGCACCTGGCACGGCGGTTGCGATGAAGATGGTGTCGCCGGGCCGGAAAGGAGCTGAACATGTCAAC
>SKPT01000471.1 GCA_007119405.1 Phycisphaeraceae bacterium | reverse complement strand
CGGGGTTTGACAGGGGCGGGCGGGTTAAGTAGATAATGGGGCGATTGCCTGCCGGCCGCTGCGTTGGGCCGGGCCCATTGGTACCCGCGGCAAGAGAGGACACACATTGAGCACGCTGAGCAAGGTATTCGTCGTTCTCGTGACGGTCTTGTCGATCCTCCTGGTGGCGGTGACGGTTTCGTTCGTCGCGCAGACGGAGAACTTCGAGGAACGGGTGCAGTCGGCCGAGGCGGAGAAGCGTGCGGCCGAGCGCAGCGCGGCGGCGGCGCGGAACGAGCGAGCGGCCGAGAGCGATCGCCTGCAGGAGCGCCTGGCGCAGATCCGGGCCGAGCGCGACAACATGGCGGCGCAGGTGACGGATCTGCAATCGCGCCTGGCGGACGCCCGCTCCGAGGCGCGCGAGGCGCAGGCGCAGCTTGACCGCTGGCAGGCGTCGCTGGAGCGGCTGACGTCGGCGGAGCAGCGCAACGCGGAGCTTCTGGCGGCGAAGACCGAGGAGCTTCAGGCGCGGCGCGAGGCGTCGGTGGATCAGCGGACGCGGCTGGTCGAGGCGTCGGACCGGATCGCGCAGCTCTCGACGGAGGTCGACGCGCTGGATCGGATGGTGCGGCGCTTCCGCGAGCGGATGGTGGCGATGGAGGAGGAGCGCGAGTCGCTGGAGCAGATGATCGCCCGGCTGCCGCAGGATGTGCGCGACCAGATCATCGACGTGGACGAGCCGATCCCGGCCACGGCCATCGACGGGCGGATCGTGGCGATCGACCGCCGCGGGGACGACATTTTCGTGCAGGTCAACGTGGGGCGGAACGACGGGGTGGAGGAGCGGATGCAGTTCCTGGTGCACCGCAACGACCAGTTCCTGGGGCGTCTGACGATCGACACGGTGGACGCGGACGAGGCGGTGGGTCGCCTGACGCTGATCGAGGATGAGCCGCGCGCGGGCGACGGGGTGTTCGCGTCGGGGCTGTGAGGTTGGTGAAGGGGGGGTGATCCCGACCTTCGCTTCGCTCAGGTCGGGCGTTGAATCAGAGCGGGGCTGGATTGAGGACCTTGACGCATGGGTGAGACGCAGGTTCGCAAAGTCAAGCCACGGACGGACATCTACACGCTGCTGCTGTTCATCGCGGTGGCGGCGCTGGTGTTCGGCGTGGCGTTCGTGTGGTACCGCTACGCGGAGGTGTTCGGGACGGCGGACATTCTGGCGCCGCTGTCGATGGGGGCCGAGGCGGTGCGCGGGGTGGGTGTGGCGTGACGCGCATGTGAGTGGGGGTGGGCCCGGGATGTGGCGGGCTGGTGTGTGGAGGGGCGAAGCACACAGCACCGGTCGGGATGCTGTGTGGCACCCGGCGCGTTGGCCGTCGGGTTCAGGCGGCTCGGCGTCGGCACTGAGAAGCTCGGCGACTCCGCTTGTCAGCGGCAGCCGGGGGCGGTGAGGGGTGTTGGCGGGGTCTGGCGGGGTCTTGTGTTGCGGCCCGCGGCGGTGGTGGCGGGCCCTGGCCGAGCCGGGGGGGCGGGTTGTGCGGCAAAAGTCGGAGAGATCGGCTACGATCTGGCGATCTATAGCATGGGGCGGCGTCCGAGGCCGGCCTGGACGGACCCCGTACGTGCAGCCGCTCCATCCGCGTCCGGGCAGCGTCCGCCCGGGCGGTCGACGAGCCTTGGCCCAGGGAAGGGGCAACGCGCGTGTTCTTTGACAACGCCATGAGCTGGTTCAGCGTCGATATGGGTATCGACCTGGGCACCTGCAACACCCTCGTGTGCGTGCGCGGCGAGGGGATCGTGCTGAACGAGCCCAGCGTCGTGGCCGTGAAGAAAGGCACCAACCAGGTGCTTCAGAACGGCAACGCGGTGGGGTGGGTGGCCAAGGAGATGCTGGGCAAGACGCCGGGGTCGATCACGGCGATCCGGCCCTTGAAGGACGGGGTGATCAGCGACTTCGAGATCACGGAGTCGATGCTGGGGTATTTCATTCGCAAGGTCAACGGTCGTCGGCCGTTCGTCAAGCCGCGGGTGGTGATCGCGGTGCCCAGCGGGATCACGGCGGTGGAGAAGCGTGCGGTGCTGGACTCGGCGGAGCGGGCCGGGGCGAGGCGGGTGTATCTGGTGGAGGAGCCGATGGCCGCGGGCATCGGCGCGAACCTGCCGATCGTGGAGGCGACGGCGTCGATGATCGTGGACATCGGGGGGGGGACGACGGAGGTGGCGATCATGTCGCTGGCGGACATCAGCCAGTGCGAGAGCGTGCGTGTGGCGGGCGACGACATGGACGAGGCGATCGTCAACCACATGAAGAAGGCGTACAACCTGATGATCGGCGAGCAGACCGCCGAGCGCATCAAGCGCGAGATCGGCTCGGCGGCGCCGATGGATCAGGAGCAGACCATGGAAGTGCGCGGCCGGGACATGATCTCGGGGCTGCCGCGCAAAACCGTGGTCAGCAGCGAGGAGGTGCGTGAGTCGCTTCAGGAGCCGCTGACCGCGATCATCGAAACCGTCACGCGCACGCTCGAGCGCGCCGACCCTGAACTGGCCGCGGACCTGGTGGACAACGGCATCGTGCTGGCTGGCGGCGGCGCGCTGCTGCGGGGGCTGGATACGGTGATTTCCAACGCCACGGGCCTGGAGGCGCGCGTCGCTGACGACCCGGTGACGTGCG
>SKPT01000140.1 GCA_007119405.1 Phycisphaeraceae bacterium | reverse complement strand
GTCCAACGTCGATGCCGCCGGTGTCGCTGAGGGGGCAGGGGGCGCCGCCGCCGTCGCGGCCGTGGCAGTGCCCGGCGCCGCGGCCGGCGCGGCCGGCTTGCTCTGCGCCGCCGGCTTGGGCGCGTTGGCGGGCGAGCCGCCCGCATGAGCACGCAGTCGACTCGCCAGACGGTTCTGGATCGAGCGCCGCGTGTTCTCATCCGCGGGGTTCACCCCGCCGCCCTGCCAGTCCTCGGGGTTGACGAACTGGACCTTGATCCGCTGCTGGCCGTTGTACTCCTCGAACCCGAGCTTCACCTGCACAACGTGCCCGCCGCCGGTGAAGTCCGTGTCCGCCAGCCAGAACGGGTCGCGGCCGTCCCAGCCGAATGCCCCCTTGAGCTGGTCGATCGTCACGTCGTTGACCGACCCGTCCCGCTTCTCCAGGAAGTGGTAGCCCGTGATCGAGAAGCTTTCATCGTCGATCGGCACCCATTGCCCGCCGATCAACTCCTGCGTCAGGTGGTATTCGCACACGAACGCCGCCAGCCGGTTCGGCCCGACCTCGTTGACCGCGTGCTGCCCGATCGTCGCCTTGAATCGTCCTTCGCGTGTGGGTAGTCCCATGGTTCAAACTCCATGTATTGAGGGTTAAGGTTTGCTCGTCGTGAGCGTTACTGGGTTCCGGAGGTGGTGGCGGGGGTCAGCCGAGAAGCTGCTGCCAGAGCGTGCGGTCGTGTCGTTCGTAGGGCAGCGGGTCGCTCAGCGTCCGGCTCTTGGCCATGCAGTGCGGCTGCTCACACGGCCAGATCGTGCGCGTGCCCCCGCCGCGTCCTTTGCCGTCGCGCACGTCCACGTCGTAGCCGATGAACAGCAGATGATCGGCCCACTCCTTGACGCGCAGCCGGATGCTCGACTTGCCGCTCGATGGCGATTGCAGCCGCGGCTCAAAGCGCAGCCAGTCCTCGCCCGTCGGGTTCGGCACGTTCGTCGTGCACTCGTGGCAGGCCAGGATCACGTTCCGCCCGACGCGAGCGTGTTGGTCGAGGTCGCCCAGCAGGGTCAGGAACGTCTCGTAGATGTGCTGGTAGCCCTTGCCGAAGCCGTAGTCCTCGATCCGCCGGATCACCACATCCTTCTTCTCGTGCGGGACGTTGGCGATCACCCACGCCGCGGCCAGTTCCTCGGCGCGGGTGGCGGAGTCGATCACGATCGTGCGGATGCCATCCCAGCCGTCGGCATGAAGCAGGTCGCGCATTTGCTGCCAATCCGGCGCGCTGGCCGCGATCTTCACATCCGCGTCCTCGGGCAACTGTCCCGCCAACCGCGGCAGCGATTCATCGAGGTCGAAGAACGCCACTGGCCCCGGCGCGATCGCGCACAACGTGCTCTTGCCGATGCCGCCGGGCCCGTACACGGCCACGCGGTGCCCCGTGCCGCCCTCGACGGGCACGAACTGAACCTTGCCCACGCGGGTCGGCGCGTTGCTGGCCTGTTGCCGCGGCGGTCGGGCCGTCGGCTTCGGCGCCGTCAGCGGTGTGGTGGGGCGTGTGCCAGGCGCAGCGGGGGTGGCGGGGGGAGGAGGTGCTGCGGTCATGAGGTTGCTCCTTCTGTGTGAAGTTCCGGATGCAGGTCATTGACGAACCGGTAGCCCGCCGGTGGCGGGTCAGCCGGATCAACGCGAATGGATTGCAGGCACAGGTCAGCAAAGGGACAGGTGTCGCAGGTGAAGCGCCCGACGTTGCGGTACCACCGCCCGTGCCGCCGCATCTCCATGAGCTGCTTCGCCTGCTGCCACAGCTCGTGGCGATACTCATCCAGGTCCGCTTCGAGACGCGGCACCTCGCGACGCTGGAAGTAGAAGTCGGGGCGCTGGCCGAGGTCTTCCAGCAACCGCTGGCCGAACTGCTCAGGGCTTTCGCCCTTCCGCGGCCGGATCGCCGGCTTCCGCGTCACGTCGTACAGCACCGTCGCCACGTCGTAGCCCAGCGCCCGCGCGGCGATGACGTACTGACTGATCTGCGGATCACAGCGCAACCGGATCCAGTAGGCAGAGTCCGGCCCGATGTCCTCGCCCGCCGTCTTGTACTCGAGCACCGCGAGACGCCCGTCGGCGAGCTGCACCAGCCCATCGATCTTGCCCGCCAGCACGAACGACCGGCTCGCCTTCCCCGTGGCCGGGTTCACCAGTGGCAGCTCAAAGCTGCGCTCCGCCTCAAGGATCCGCACGTCATCCGCGCCGTAGCGCCAGAAATGCCCCGCGAGTAGGTTCCGCACCGTCTCCGCCTCGACGCGCCACGCGAAATCATCCGCCCACGCCGGCGCCACCTCATACTCGGCCAGCGCCTCGCTGAGCGCCTCCGCCTCGCCCGCGCCACGATTGCGAAGCTCCAGCCCGCGATGAAACGCCCCGCCCAGCCGCAATGGCGTCGCTTCACGCACCCGCTCCAGGCCGAGCTCATACCGGAAGTAGTGCTGCCGCGGACACCGCCGCAGCGTCGCCAGCCGCGTCGCCGTCAGCACCGCCTTCTGCGGAGCCGCCGGCGCTTCGCGGGGGCCAATGTCGCGCGTGTAATCGCCCTGCCCAAGGCGAACCAGGGGGATTCCCTCGCTCATAGCCCCGCCTCCTCGAGTTCGCGATTGGCCCGCTCATAGGCGTCGCGACGCTGCTGGGCATGGCG
>SKPT01000109.1 GCA_007119405.1 Phycisphaeraceae bacterium | reverse complement strand
TTTTTTCCCCTGAGTTGACCATCGAGCAGGTGGTGGGTGGATTGAACCAGATCGCCAGTCGTTGGCTGAGGCAACGCCGGCGTCACAGCAGCCGTTGTCCCGCCGAAGCCGATGCGTTCGTGGTTCATTGCTTGGCCTACCACCAACGCCGCAACCTGGCCGTCAAACGCGCCCGCGGCTTCGAGCCGCAACTGGAATGAAAGTGCGCTGTCCAGCTAGGCTCCGCCCGAAAACCGCAGGAGTGGGGGTGCCACGGCTTGTCCCGCAGGGCAAGCCGTGTCTCCATCGGCCGTCACACGGCTTGCCGCTTCGCGGTCAAGCCGTGGCACCCACTTTTCGGACGAAGCCTAATCCGCCTCCTCGCGATCCACGCCGCCGGCCCGGCCCCGGCAGGGCCTGAACCCGCCCCATCTTGACATTTCCCGGCTCCCCCTTGGCAAACCGGGCATTTCAAGGCATAATTAACAGCACTCGCGTCACGCGCCCCCCCGGCCCGTGCTGCCGCGCGGCAGATACGTTCCCACAGGCTCGGCGGCGCACCAGGGCAGGAGGGCCCCGCATGACCCGATCCGCTGTTCGTGCCGGTTCAATCGCAATCGCGCTGACGCTCGCCGCGGCCGCCACCGGCCCGGCCGGGGCCCAGCCCAACCCCGAGCACTACTACAACTCGCTGCTCGGCAACCCCAACCTCAACCAGGAGGCCGGCGAGCTCTGGGCCTGGCACGCCAACCACGGCATGGGCCAGTTCCTCCAGGGATACCACGCCTACAACGACACGAGCTGGCTCGACTGGGGCGTGCAGTACTACGACTTCGTCGTCGACCACATGCGCCAGGCGCCTGACGGCTACATGGGCTGGATCGGTCCGCTGCCCGGCAACGGCGCCCGCACCGACGAGCACATGGGCGACGCCATCCTCTTCCGCCACATGCTCGCCTTCTCCGAAGTCGTGCTCAACGACCCCGCCCTCACCGCCCAGTACGGCGACAAGGCCAACCATTACGTGGAACTGGCCCAGACGCACCTCATCGAGAAGTGGGACGTCCGCGACACCTACCATCGCGTCGGCGACGTCGGCCTCTACGAGTGGTGGGACCAGCAGCTTCCCGAAGACCTCAGCGAGTGGCAGCCGAACCCCGATCGCCACAACAGCAGCGTCACGCAGCAGTTCAACAAGCAGACCGCCATGGCGATCAACGCCCTGCGCCTGTACCGCATCACCGGCCAGGAGCAGTACCGCCAGCGCGCCTGGGAGCTGTTCGCCTTCGCCAAGAGCCGCAAGCAGCATCACGACGGCACCTACATCTGGAACTTCCGCGACCCGGCACTGCGCGAGGACATCCGGGCCGTGCAGTGGAACGACATCAAGACCTGGATCCGCGTGCATCCGAACAACGCCGGCTACCAGGCCACCGAGGTCGCCAACATCGTCGAGGCCTACCACAGCGGCATCGTCTTCGACGAGACCGACATCCAGCGCCTGCTCGGAACCAACCTCGACGTCATGTGGAACGGCAACCTGTCCAGCCCCAGCTTCCAGGGCCCCGACGCGGTCATCCGCGACGGGGACAACGTGGCGCCGGGCACGCTCTGGTCCGCCCTCGCCGACTTCGACGACACCATCCGCGCCCTCCGCACCGCCAGCGGACAGGGCAGCGGAACGCGCGGCCGGATCATGTGGGACTACTTCAACAACGTCGTCCTGGCCGAGAACGCCAGCTTCGAACGACGCCACGTCGACGACGACGACGACGTCCAGGTCCTCGACTGGCCGCACGGCGACACGAAGTCGATCATCATGGCCTTTCTCACCGATCCGGTCTTCGAGCCCGGCGCCGAGGACACCATCATCGGCTCCAAGGTGCTCAACCCCTCCGCCGGCTCGCTGCGCATCTCCCTCTACGACGCGGCCGGCGAGCAGGAACTGCTCGTCATCGAGGATGGCCCGAACGTGCCGAGCTGGGGCGATTACCTGACCGAGTGGGACGGCACCGACGCCGGCCAACCGCTGCCGTGGGGCCACTACCGCATCCGATGGACGTGGTCCATCAACAGCTTCGGCGACGACGGCTACCGCGAGTATCCCCTCACCCTCGCCGGCGACCACCTCCTGGGCGACATGAACTTCGACGGCGTCGTCGACACCGGCGACGTCGCCGCCTTCGTCCTGGCGCTGACCGACCCGGAAGCCTACATCGCCCAGTACGGCGCCCTGCCCGCCCTCGTCGGCGACATCAACGGCGACGGCGCGTTCGACACGGGCGACGTCGCCGCGTTCGTCGAGATGCTCGTGGGCGGCTCCGCCACCGTGCCCGAGCCCGCGACCCTGTCAATGCTGGCCCTGGGCGCCCTCGCCCTGCTTCGCCGCCGACGCCCCTGACCCGCCGCCGGCTTGCAGGACGCGCCCCCGCAGGGGCTCACGCCGCCTCGTCCTCCTCGAGCTCAAGATCCAGCGCCGCCGCCAGGCGATCGAGCATCGCCTCAACGCGAAACTCCTCGTCATACGTGCCGGCGAGGATCTCACGCCGGATCCGGTTCAGCCTCGGATCGCTGGGCCGGGCGTGCCCGGGCAACGCCGGGTCCCGATCCGTCGCCGCCGGCGGATCGGGGATCGGCGGCTCGCGCAGGTGCGGCGGCAGCGTCGGGTCGAAGCCCGCGGGCA
>SKPT01000212.1 GCA_007119405.1 Phycisphaeraceae bacterium | reverse complement strand
TCGCGGTCAAGCCGTGGCACCCACTTTTTGGATGGACCCTAATGTCTGTGCTCTGTGTCTCCGTGGTTCATCTGAATGCACCGAGGCACGAGAAGCGGGTGGATGGTCACGCGGCATTGGTGCGCCGGGTCACCGGCGGGCAATCCTCCAGTGGCAGGCGGCGTATTGACGGCGGCGGCGCTGCTAAACTCTTGAATGATGAGTTCGAGCCCCCAGCCCAGGCCATCGTCGCCCGCGGAGCCGGAGCTGTCTGTCGCGGACGATGCGGTGACGGACCCGCTGCTGGCCGGGCTGACCCCGCCGCAGCGCGAGGCGGTGACGCACGTGGATGGGCCGCTGCTGGTGCTGGCCGGGCCCGGCTCGGGCAAGACGCGGGTGATCACGCGGCGGGTGGCGTACCTGGTCCAGGGCGTGGGGATCGCGCCGTGGAACGTGCTGGCGATCACGTTCACCAACAAGGCGGCGGCGGAGCTGCGCGAGCGCGTGGCGGAACTCGTCTCCGAGCGTCAGGCCCGGGCGATCACCGTCGCGACGTTCCACAGCCTCTGCGTGCGCATCATCCGGCAGTACGCCCAGCGGCTGAGCCTGCCGGCGGGTTTCTCCATCTACGACAGCAGTGACCAGCAGCGGGCGGTCAAGCAGGCGCTCAACGATCTGGCGATCGATGGCAAGAACTTTCCGCCCGGGGCGATGCTCTCGACGATCTCCAACGCCAAGAACGAGCTGCTGGATGCCGAGGCGTTCGCGCAGCAGGCGGCCGACTTCTACAGCCGCACCGTGGCGAAGGTCTACAAGAAGTACGACGAAATCCTGCGCCGCAACAACGCCCTGGACTTCGACGACCTGCTGCTGCGCACGGTCGAGCTACTGCGCCACCACGCGGACGTGCTCGCCCAGCTTCAGCAGCGCTACCAGTACGTGCTCATCGACGAGTACCAGGACACCAACCACGCCCAGTTCCTCATCGCCAGCGCGCTGGCGGACGGGCACAAGAACATCTGCGCCACGGGCGACCCGGACCAGAGCATCTACGGCTGGCGCGGGGCGAACATCCAGAACATCCTGGACTTCGAGACGCACTACCCCACGGCCAGGGTGGTGCGCCTGGAGCAGAACTACCGCTCGACGCGGACGATCCTCGCCGCGGCCGACGCGCTCATTCAGGGCAACCGGGCGCGCAAGCACAAGACGCTGTGGACCGAGAACGACGCCGGCGAGCCGGTGCAGGTCGTCACCTGCCGCGACGAGCGCCAGGAGGCGGAGCACGTGGTCAGCCACTTCCGCGAGCTTCACGAGCGTCACGGCGTGCCGTATGGCGAGATGGCGGTGTTCTACCGCATCAACAGCCTGTCGCGCGTCATCGAGGACGCGCTGCGCAACGCGGGCATCCCCTACCAGATCGCGCGCGGCACCGCGTTCTACGACCGCAAGGAGATCAAGGACGCGGTGGCGTATCTGCGGGTGATCGCCAACCCGTCGGACGAGGTCAACCTCTTTCGCATCATCAACACCCCGGCCCGCGGGATCAGCGCCAATACGGTCAAGGCGCTGCAAGCCGCGAGCCTGGCGCGCAACACGCCCGTCGACGAGCTGATCCGCGAGCCGATGCAGCTCAAGGATCTCAACGGCCGGGCGCAGAACGCGGTGGCCCGCTTCGCGTCGATGCTCGAGGCGTGGCGTACGGCCGCGGGGTTCAACGATCGTCCGGGCACGACGCTGATGGACGACGCCGACCGCGCCGGCGACGCTGAGCCGTCGCTGCGCGGGCTGGTGCAGCGCGTGCTGGAGGAGTCCGGCCTGGAGGCGTTCTACGCCAACGACAAGTCCGACCCCGACCGCGAACGCCTGGCGAACCTGGGCGAGCTGATCAGCTATGCCCAGCAATTCGCGGACGCTTACCTCGACGAGATCAACATTGAGGACCTCGGCGGCGTCAGCGGCACGAGCCTGCGCGACAAGCTCATCGCGTTCCTGGAGCAGATCAGCCTGGTGGCGGACGTGGACGCCGTGGACGCGACGCAGGGGGCGGTGACGCTCATGACGCTGCACGCGGCCAAGGGGCTGGAGTATCACGCGGTGGCGATGGTGGGCGTGGAGGACGGCATCCTGCCGCACCAGCGGTCGCGCGAGAGCGTGGCCGAGGAGGAGGAGGAGCGCCGCCTGTGCTTCGTGGGCATCACGCGGGCGATGCGCAAGCTCATGCTCACGCACACCTGCTACCGCACGGTGTTCGGGCAGACGATGCCGGCGATGCCCAGCCGGTTCCTGATGGAGCTGCCGAGCGAGACGATCGAGCCGGTCAACATCACGGACGCGGCGGCTGGCGAGGATGACGATGCGTTTGAGGTGGAGGCGGATGATGGTGGGGGCGGGTTGCCGGTGGGGGCGTTGGTGCGTCACCCGAGCTTTGGCGTGGGGCGGGTGTTGGATGTGCAGGCCGGCGCCAGCCACCGCCGGGCGCGGGTCGAGTTCAACGCGGCCGGCGTCAAGACGCTGATCCTCGAGTACGCGAAGCTGGAGCGCCTCTCGTGAACGCCCCCGACCCCGCGCCCGTGCTGACGCCTGCGCGGCGGACGCGGATCAAGATCTGCGGCCTGCGCGACAAGCTCATCGCGTTCCTGGAGCAGATCAGCCTGGTGGCGGACGTGGACGCCGTGGACGCG
>SKPT01000661.1 GCA_007119405.1 Phycisphaeraceae bacterium | reverse complement strand
TGGTCTTGAAGCGCTCCAGGGCCTTGAGAAGCTGCTCGACCTGCATGACCGGCTGCATGTTCATGAGGCGCCGGCGCAGGGCGGTCATGGTGTCGAGCTCCTGCTCGCTCATGAGCAGGTGTTCCTTGCGCGTGCCCGAGGCGGCGAGGTCGATGGCGGGCCAGACGCGCTGCTCGGCGATCTTGCGGTCGAGGATCATCTCCATGTTGCCGGTGCCCTTGAACTCCTCGAAGATGACCTGGTCGCCGCGCGAGCCGGTGTCGACCAGCGCGGTGGCGATGATGGTCAGCGAGCCGCCCTCTTCGAACTTGCGCGCACCGCCGAAGAGCTGCTTGGGGATGGCCAGGGCCCCGGCGTCGAGGCCGCCGGAGAGCGTGCGGCCGGTGCCCTGCATGCCCGGGACGGTGTTGAACGCCCGGCCGACGCGGGTCAGGGAGTCGAGCAGGATGAGCACGTCGCCGCCGGCCTCGGCGATGCGTTTGGCGCGATCGACGGCGAGCATCGCCAGGCCCACGTGGCGTTCGACGGGATGATCGTTGGAGCTGGCCCAGACGGTGCAGGGCACGTTGCGGCGGAAGTCGGTGACCTCCTCCGGGCGCTCGTCCACGAGCAGCGCGATGACCTTCAAGTCCGGGTGGTTGTGCTGGGCCGCGTAGGCCATGTTCTGGAGGATGGTGGTCTTGCCGGCCTTGGGCGGCGAGACGATCATGCCGCGCTGCCCGTAGCCGATGGGGCAGAACAGGTCGATCAGCCGGCACACCGGCGGGCAGCCGGGGTACTCCAGGGTCAGGCGCGGCTGGGGGTCGATGGTGGTCAGGTCCTCGAAGCGGCGCTGGTTGAGGTAGGCCTGGGGGTCCTGGCCTTCGACACGGACGATGTGCTGGACGCGGCGCGCATCGGGGGCGATGGCGTTGCGCTTGGCCTTTTTCTTTCGGCCCTTGCGCCCGCCGCCGCTGCCGCCGGCCTGGCCGTTGGAGCTGGCCTGGCCGCCGACGGGCTTGCCGAGCTCGACCTCGATCTCGACGCCGGGCCGCAGCCCGAAGCGCTCGATGAACTTGGCCGGCACCACCGGGTCGGAGGCGGAAGCGTTGTAAGTGGCCTCGAGCTGGCGGAGCCTTCCGTCGGCCCGGCCGGAGAGTTCAAGAATCCCAGTCGTCATCGCCTTGATGTCCTGCCGGCGGCGGTCGTTGCCCCGCCACCGCAATCAAAGAAGAAAATCCGCAGCCCGGCTGGCCCGCCATGGCACAGCGGACGCGGTCGAAACACCTGCTGCCGATACCGTGCTCATTCGACATCCCCAACCGCCTTGGCGGCCGAGCACCGGCTCGAAGTCTCGCGTGGCCCCTGCCGATTCGCCGGTGCCGCGACCCTCCCGCCGCGCACCGCACTGCCCACCCTTGTACCCCTATCGGCTCGATCAGGCAACCCCGCCACCCCCGCCACTTCCCAGCGCGGCCCGCGACGCTCCCGCCACACGCCCCGGTTCGACCCAATCTATCTTACGCGATGTCCCCCCTCCGGTTCAAGGCCGCCCTGAAGGCGAACACGGCCGCAAAAATCCCGCACAGCACCAGCACGATGCACGGGCCGCTGGAAAGGTGGCCCACCTCCAGGCTCAGCACCAGCCCGCCGAGCGTTCCGATAAGCCCCACCGCCAGCGACGCGGCGATGACCTGGCCCAGCCGCTGGCTCAAAAGCGCCGCCGTGGCGCCGGGGATCACCAGCAGCGCCGAGACCAGCACGATGCCCACCAGGCGGATCGACATCACGATCGCCACGCTCAGCAGCACCAGCAGCAGGTAATAGATCATGCCCGTGGGCACGCCCGAGACGCGGGCGGCGGTCTCGTCGAAGGCGAAGAAGATCATCTCCTTGGCCAGCAGGGCCATGACCAGCACGACGGCGGCGGCCAGGGCGATGGCGGTGTACATGTCCGCCGCCGAGACGTTGGTCAGCGAGCCGAACAGCAGCGTCTCGAAGCTCGGCCGCGCCTCGGCCAGGCCGAAGATGCGTCGATACCACGCGTGCTCCTGGAGCATCACGGACACGTCGGCCAGCAGCACGCCCAGGGCCATGGCGCCGGCGAGCATGATGCCGATGGCCGTGTCGGTCTCGAGCTGGCGTCGTCGCGAGAGCACGCCGATCATCACGCCCGTGCCGACGCAGAACGCGAGCACGAGCAGGTCCTGGGCGCGGGTGGCGACGACGCCCACGAGGATCGCCAGCCCCACCCCGCCGAACCCCGCGTGGCTGATGCCCTGCCCGATGAACGCCATGCGCTTGAAGACGACGAGCACCGACAGCAGCGAGCAGACGACGGCGATCGCCAGGCCGGTGATAAAGGCTTGGCGGAAGACGGCGTAATTGACGAGGTAGTCGAGGCTCTGCATGAGGAGAGGGGTCAGGGGTCAGGGGGTTGACGCTACGGCATGTGCGGCTAACGCCCGTCCTAAGCGAGTCCGCGAGCGAAGGTCGGGATGTCTGATTTCCGCATTCTGCATTCTGCATTCTGCATTTGCTACCCCCTCCTCCCCAGCACCGGGCGGATCTCGTGCTCGAAGACTTCCGTGAGCACCTCGGGCGTCAGGCCTTCGGGGGCCGCGTGGTAGTGGATGGACTGCTTGAGGCAGGCGACGCGGTTGCAGCCGGCGGCGATGGCCTGGAGGTCGTGGCTGACGATGACGACGGTGAGCTCGAGCGATTCGTGCAGGTCGTGGATGAGCTGGGCGAACTGCTGCTGGCCGACCTCGTCGACGCCGACGAGCGGCTCGTCGAGCAGGAGGATGCGCGGCCGGGCGACCAGGGCGCGGGCGATGAACAGACGCTGCTGCTGACCCCCGGAGAGGCTGCCGACGGGCTCGTGGCGCAGGTGGTCGATGCCGACGCGCTGCATGATCTGGTCGGCATAGTCGCGGTCGGCCCGGGCGTGCCAGCGCAGCAGCCCGGTCTTGCCCACCAGGCCCATGCGCACGACCTGGGTGGCGGTCAGCGGGAAGCGCCACTCGACGTCGGCGCGTTGGGGCACGTAGCCGATGATGTCCCCGCGTCGGCAGGCCTGGGCGGGGCTCATGCCCATGACGTGGACCTGCCCGGCGTAGCCCGTGATCAGGCCGAGGATGATCTTGATGAGCGTGGTCTTGCCGGCGCCGTTGGGGCCGATGATGCCCAGGTTGCAGCCGTGCTCGACGTGGAGGGTCACGTCCCTGAGCGCGAGGGTGCCCTTGGCCTGCCGGCCGTCGAGCACGCGCGGAGGGTAGCGGTAGCTGACGTTCTCGAGGCAGATGGCATCGCGCTCGGCGTCGTGATGGATCATCGAGCCGTCGGGCCGCGCGGCGTCGTCGCGATGGGCGTGCTCGTGGGCCATGGTTCAACCACCGTGTTGCTGACCTTTGAATGGTCGCTTTCACTGCAGGTCGGGGGGGGCCACGGCTTGTCCCGAAGGGCAAGCCGTGCGCTTGCCGATGATCGCACGGCTTGCCGCTTGGCGGTCAAGCCGTGGCACCCCCGATGCGCCGGATCCCGGTGAAGTTGACCATTGAACGGTCAATAATACGGCCATCCGCGCCGCCACGCTCCACAGGCCCCCCGGGCAAACCCCCATTTGGCGCGATCGGCGTGCGCCCGGGCGATTGCGTCTTGTCGTCCGGGCGTGGCGGGGCCTATCAAACCAGTGGCGGTCGGCCACAGGGACGTTGGCCGCCGCGACGACCGGAACACGCAATGCCTGCAAGGAGGCACAAGCCATGAGCGAGATTGCGAACCCTGATCGCGCCACCCAGACGGAAGGCCGGGCCGCGCGTGAGATCGAGAAGCGTACGGCGACGCTGCCGTCGGACCTGTTTCTGTGGGCGGCGGGCGGCTCGATCGTGATTGCCCTGCTGCTGCGGATGATGGGCCGGACCGAGGACGCCAATTTCGTCGGCCACTGGAGCCCGACGTTCCTGATCCTGGGCCTGTACAACAAGATCGTGAAGCTGCTGGGCAGCGACTGACCGCAGGCCGGGTGGAGCACCGCCTCCCCGGCCCGCCTGGCCGGGGAACGGTGCCCCGCCAGGGTCGGGCACCGGCGGTGATCCAGGTGCAACTTTCGCTCGTACCGTCTGTTATACCACCGGAGCCCGCCCATGCGATATGCCCGCGCCTCGCTCGGCCTCGCCCTGTCGCTGACTTTCGGCGCCGCCGCCGCCTGCGCCGCCTCCAACGGCATCACGGGCGGCTCGTCCGCCAACCCCGGCGACCCCGCCGACCCCGTCAGCGTCAGCAGCGACGAGATGGACGCCATCCGGGCCGTCGACCTGTTCCCCCTCGAGCCCCAGAGCGGCGTCTACGAGCGCAGCCGCGGGGAGCGGGCCGGCCGGCAGTACGAGTACGAGGTACGCCAGCAGGAGGAGGACTGGATCCTGGAGGTCAAGGACCGCCACCGCCTGTTCCTGCGCATCGCCGACGATGGCGGGATCCACCTGCACCGCTACGAGAACCTGCGCCAGGACATCAACGTCGCCTATGAGCCGGCGATGCTCATGCTGCCCGGCCGGCTCGACGACCAGGTGCACGAGGGCGAGGTGCGCATGCGCATCGAGGGGGTGCTCGGTCGGGCGAGCATGGGCGGGCGGGCGACGTATCGCCTGCACACCGCCGGCACGCGCGAGGTGCCCACCCCCAACGGGCCCGAACAGGCCTACATCGTCATCCAGGAGCAGTCCGTGAGCATCCCCCTGGCGCGCGCGAACGTCCGGCTGGAGACGGCCTACGTCCCGGGCATGGGCCGCGTGCTCGACCACGTCCAACGCGAGCACCGCGTCCTGGGGCTGTTCGGCGACAGCGCCGAGGAAACGTATCAGCTCGCGCAATAGCGGCACGCTCATACGCATGCTTCTTCAAGCCCGGTTGTAGGGTGGGTAGAGCGAAGCGAAACCCACCAGTCTTGCCGCGGATCCACGAGAATCGCGGTGGGTTTCGCTTCGCTCTACTCACCCTACATCAGCGCCGCCACGCGTAAAGTTCACGGCGTTGCGTGGCACCTGCACAAGGAATCATCCAGATCCGCCTTACGGCGCAATGTGCCCGTTACGCCCGCGACAGTGGAGCCCGTACAAGCCCTCCCGCCCTTCGCTCGCCGACTCGCTCAGGGACGGGCGTCCGAGCGCGCAGCGCCCGTTTGTAACGGCGGGGCCCCCCTCGAGGTGGGGTTACCCCGACGTCCCTCATCGCGCGATTGATGCAGCCGTCAGGACCGTTGCCACGGTCGCCTGTGCGCGCGATCGGCGTGGTTGGCGTTCAAGGGATGGGGCCGAGCCCTCGATAGAGACCTGTAGCTGGAGGAGGCAGGAAAAGGTCTCATGGACTCATTTGAAAAGTTTGCCGGCCGATGGACCGGCGTCGCAAGCCATGCGCCGCGGTGGGCCTCACCGCTGCTGCGCCATCGTCGTCGGCCCGGGGCGCACGTGGCGGGCGTGGTGGCGGTCGCCGCGCTGCTGCTGGCGTGCACGGCGGTGACCTGGCTGGCGGGGGGCACGGGCTATCTCGTGCCGCACCACTACTACCTGCCGGTCATCGCTGCCGGATTCCTCTGGAGCTGGCCCGGGGGTGTGCTGGTGGGCGCAATCGCGGGGCTGATGACCGGGCCCTGGATGCCGATGGACGTCGCCGCGGGCGAGCCGCAGTCGCTGGCGAACTGGATGTCGCGGCTGGGATTCTTCGTGGGCGTCGGCGGGCTCAACAGCCTGGTGCTCATGCACCTGCGCAACCGCGGCGACGCGTTCGACCAGTTGGGGCGCGAGTCGCTGCTGGCCTTCGCCAAGGCGGTGGACGCCAAGAGCCCCTACACCGCGCGGCATTCGCAGAACGTCGCCCGCCTGGCGGTGCAGATCGGCCAGCAGATGCACCTGCCCGAGCGCACGCTCGGCCGGCTGTTCTGGGCCGGGCTGCTGCACGACATCGGCAAGCTCAAGATCCCCGACGCCGTGCTCAACAAGCCCACCGCCCTGAGCGAGGAAGAGTGGGTGCTGATCCGCGAGCATCCGCTCGAATCGGTGCGCATCCTCGACGGCATCGGCCACTTCCGCGACTACCTGCCGGCGATCCGCCACCACCACGAGCGGATCGACGGCAAGGGCTATCCCGACGGCGTGACGGGCGACGAGATGAGCCTCGAGGCTCGCATCCTCGCCGTCGCCGACGCCTTCGAGGCGATGACCTCCAGCCGGCCCTACCGCCGGGGCATGGAGGTGGACGAGGCGCTGCGTCGCCTGGATGGGGGCGTGGGCACGCAGTTCGACGCCCAGGCGGTCGCGGCTCTTCAGCGCGTCCACGAGGCCGGCGAAATCGAGCTTCAGGCCACCGTCACCCACCGCGACCGCGAGGCGATGGAGATGGCCCTGGCGGGGTAGGGCGATGCGCAATGCAGAATGCAGAATTCAGAATTCAGAAACCGGACGGGTGTCAGGGGGCTTGCGGTCCGGGGTTCCGGGTGGATGCCGCACGCGTTGAACGCGCGATGACAACCGCTTCGGAACTCGGCAACTCTGAATCCCGAATTCTGAATTCTGCATTCTGAATTCTGCATTGGCCCCTCCGACGCTACCATGGCAGGTCCAGCAACCTCCCTCGGGACCTCCGCCATGTCCATGAACCTCGCCCAATACCTTCCCGCACCGGATCGGCTGCGTCCCTTCGGCGACGCGCGCTACATCGACGTGACACAAGCGCCGTACAACGCCGACAACACGGGCGCCCGCGACGCCACGGCCGCGCTCGTCGCCGCCTTTGACGCGGTCGTGGGCATCACCGCCGACGCCCAGGCCCGGACCGTGCGCGAGATCGAGGCGCTGCCCGGCGACGGGCACCTGCCCTCGGGCGTCGAGAACCGCAAGGAAGATGGCAAGGTCAAGTGCATCTTCCCCAGCTACCTGCCCTACCTGCCCGCGATCTATCTGCCCGCGGGCACCTACCTCGTCAGCGACATCGTCAGCTACAGCCTGGACAATCTCGCCAACTCGCTGGGCTCGGAGCTGAACCGGCAGATCCGCATCTTCGGCGACGGGGCCGCCGCGACGATCATCCGGCTCGCCGACGCCACGCCGGGCTTCGACGGGCCTGAGCCCAGACCCGTCGTCACCGTGATGCGCGGCCGGCGATCCAACGTCGCCATGTCCAACTACGTGCGCGACCTGAGCATCGACACCGGCCGCGACAACCCGGGGGCGATCGGGCTCGACTTCTTCTGCGCCAACACCGGCGCGGTGCGCGACGTGGTCGTCCGCTCCGCCGACGGCCGGGGCCACGCCGGCGTCCAGCTCGACCACGGCGGCTGCACGGGGGCGCTGCTTGAGCGCGTGCGCATCGAAGGCTTTGACACCGGCCTGGCCGTGTCGGTCGCCGGCGGGGGGACCTACGCCGCGGCCGAGGGTCTGACGTTCACCGGGCAGCGCAAGCAGTGCATCCACGTCGGCTCGGCGTGGATGAGCCTGCACGACGTCACCGCCGAGGTGAACGTGCCGCTGCTGCGCTGCGATCACGCCCAGGGTTCGACCGTGCTCCTGGATTCAGCAGCCAACGGCTCGGGGCCGCGGGCCATCGAGCATGAGGCCGGGGCGCTGTATGTCTCCAACCTGCGCACCGCCGGCTACGACAGCGTGCTGGGCACGGACGAGGGCGAGCAGGACATCGCCGGCGGGCACGTGCGCGAGCTGGTGCTGCCGCGGTCGGTCAGCCTCGAGCCCGACGCCGAGCCGATGCCGCGCCTGCCGGTGGAGCACCCGCCGCGCTGGGACGGGCTTCGCGACGGCGAGACGCGCTGCGGCGTGCGCGCCTTCGGCGCCAAAGGCGACGGCCAGCACGACGACGCCCCGGCCATCCAGGCGGCGCTGGACAGCGGCGCCGCCGAGATCGTCTTCGAGCCCGGCCACTACATGCTCGACGCGCCCGTGACCATCGGCGCCGGCGTCCGCCGCGTGGACTTCAGCTTCGTCGACCTCGTCGCGGGCGACCGCCTCGCCGCGTCGAAGGGGCAGGGGGCTTTCGTGATCGCCGAGGACAGCGACGAGCCGTTGTTGCTCGAGGCCCTGTTCGCCTGGGAGCTCTGGCGCGGCGAGCATCACACCTTCGACCATGCGTGCCGGCGGACGGTGGTGATTCGCGACATGCACACGCAGACCTCGCCGCTGTACGACAACAGCGTGCCCGGGGGCAAGGTGTTCATCGAAAACATCTGCTGCACGACCGGCGTGGTGCCCGGGACGCCGGGCCACGGGCGCGCGTGCGTCAGCTTCCATGGCCAGCGGGCGTGGGCGCGCCAGCTCGACCCGGAGCGCGGCGAGCCGATGGTGCTCAACGACGGCGGGGACCTGTGGGTGCTCGGGTTCAAGACCGAGGACGCGGGCGTCGCGTTCCACACGATCGATGGCGGGCGCACCGAGGTGCTCGGCGGGATGGTCTTCTCCGGGCGCAAGCACTCGCGCGCTTTCGTCCTGGAAGACAGCCAGGGCCGGTTCACCGCTGCCAGCAGCGGGCTGAAGGATTGCTACCACGGCACGGCGGTGGAGCAGCGTCGCGGCCAGCGGGTGCTGAAGCTGCCCGCCGACGACCTGCCGCGACGCACCGAGGGCGGGCAATACCACCTGCCGCTGTTTCGCGGGGCCGTCCGTTGAAGGCGACGCCGGCCGATGCCCCGTGGAGCCGGCTTCCTACGGCTTTGCCATGGCCAGGCCCCAGTGGTAGGGCGGCAGATCGACGAAGCCCTCGCCGGCGCGCTCGAACCCGGCGTGCTCGGCCCATTGGCGGCACTGCTCGGGCCGCGGGCGAATGTCCATGCTCGGCCCCCGCGGCGTGGCCATGTCGCGGCGCCAGTGCATGATCGCCAGCGTGCCGCCCGGCCGCAGGATGCGGTGCGCCTCGCGCAGCAGCCCGTCGGGCTGCTCGCAGTGAAGGATGTTAAAGAGCATGGCGAAGCCGACGCTCGCGTCGGCGAGCCCCGTGCCCTGGACGACAAAGTCGCGCACCGATGCCCGCACGTTGGGGAGTGCCTCGCGTTCGGCCCAGGCGCGCGTGACGTCGACCATGGCCGGATCGATGTCCAGGGCATGCACCACGGCGGTGGTGATGCGCGCCGCGGGGATGGCGAACGTGCCGTAGCCGCAGCCGAAGTCGACCACCTCGCCCGCGTCACTCGACAGGCCGAGCTTGCGCAGCGTGGTCTGGGGGTTGAAGAAGCCCTCCCACGTCGGCTTGTCGGGCATGCCACTTTCGCGCGTCTTCATGCTCAGTCGTCACTGCGGTGCCGCGAATCACTCCGGCGCCGCCGATAGAAGCGGCGGCAACAGAGCATAGTCCACGTGCCAGTGCTCACGCTCGCCGGGCTCGACCTCGATCATCACGAAAGGCTCGGGGCAGATCACCGGCTGCGACGACCATACGGCCAGGCGGTGCAGCGGGCGGCTGCCGACCATGGTCACGCCCAGGCCGCTGTCCGCATGGTGCAGGCTGAAGCGCCTGCCCGACTCGGGATCGAGGCCCTGTGGCTGGACATAAATCGACTCGTCCGCGGGCAGCACGTCGCGCCAGCGCAGCAACGCCAGCGTGTCGTCCCCTTCCGCCGCGACCAGCTCGGCCCAGGGCTCGAGCTCCGCATCCGCATCCGCTCTGGCGGGGCCGTCGAGGCGCAGCTCATAGCCCGGGCCCACCGGCGCGTTGTCGAAGCTGAAGAAGTTGTGGTGGTAGACCTCCGTGGCGATGGCGCGCCGGCCGGTGTTGTGCAGCTCGTAGGCGATGTGCAGCGAGTCGGCGCCAAGCAGCAGTCGCTGGGTCAGCTCATACGCGTAGCCGTCGTCGCCCGGCTCCAGCGTCTGGCGCATGACGACGGATCGCGCATCCGGCTGCTCAATCTCCCACTGTCCACTGTCGAGGATGCGGTACTTGTGCCAGAAGCGGTAGCGCTCGTTGTCGTCGCGCTCGAGCCGGCCGACGCCGATCTTGACGAAGCTCTGGCCCGGGCTCGCCTCGTGGAAGCTGGTCGGGCCGGTGATGTCGAACTCCGGGGCCGGGCCTGACACGGCGTCGTGATGCGTCGGGTCGTGCTCGTCGTGCAGGTAGCCGAAGTACGTGTGATCGTGGTGCTCGAGCTGGCGGATCATGCCGTGCCAGGCGAAGCGTGTGCCGCGATACCAGCCCTGCTCGGCGTCGGGCAGCATGACCAGGGCGCGCGTCGGGCCCGCTTCGAGCACCAGCGACGGGAAGCGGCCTTCGCTGTAGGCGT
>SKPT01000180.1 GCA_007119405.1 Phycisphaeraceae bacterium | reverse complement strand
CCGGATTCGCCTCCCACCAATCCCGCAGCAGGTATTTCAGATCGCGGAGCTGTTCGGCCGTGAGCACGCGCCCAGCCAGTGCCCATGATTCTTCGCTGGCTCGCGACATGGCCCGCGCAAGTACCTCGCCACGTTCGCCGAAGATCGCCTCCGCCCGGCCATGTTCCACCCAGACCTCCGTGAGCAGCGAGGTGACGACGACCAGATCGAGCACGCGGGTAAACGCATCGGCGTTACTGGCGATGTCGTAAACATTGGTCGAAGCATCCAGCAGAAGCACCTGTGCCTCGCGACGCTGGGCGGGATCGGGGTTGTCTTTCTTAATGGCGTCGGTGACGGAATAGAGCAGGCCAACATAGCGGTCGGCAAAGGCGCGGGTGAGTTCGTCCAGTTCCGCCGACGTCACCGGCTGACCGGCCTCGGCGCCGCTGACACGCCGGGGTGTCTCCTGGACGGGGCCGCGAGCCAACGTGCAGCCGCCGTGCATGAGCATGACGCCGCACAGCCCGAGTAGCATCGCAGTGACAATGGTTCGTCGCGTGTTCATGACTCCTCCTCCCTGGCGAGCGCAGGCGTGGCCTGCGCCCCTCCCGCGTCATCCGCCGTTGTCAGCAACAGCGGGCGCTTCGGTCGATCTGGCCGTGGATGCCTCGGCAGTCTGGTTGGCCTCGATCATGGCGTTGCGGATCTGGTCCGTGAGGCTGGACAGATTGCCGGGCGAGTGGGGGATCAGGATCGCGTTCGTCCGGGACGAGGCCCCGATCTCCTTGAGCGTGTCGAAATACTGCGTCATCAGGACCAGGTTCATCACGTCCTTCGCCGTCGTGCCCGGCACGGACCGTTGGAACTCGTCCACCGAATCCCGCAAGCCCGCAACGATCGCCTGGCGCTGATCGGCGATGCCGCGGCCCTGCAAGGCCTTGCTCTGGGCGTCGCCCTCGGCCGACTTGACCTTGATGATTCGCTCGGCCTCACCCTTCTCGGTGGCCGCGACGCGCATCCGCTGCGCCGCGTTGATCTCGTTCATCGACTGTTTCACTTTGGCGTCGGGGTCGATGTCGGTGACCAGCGCCTTGAGGATGCCGTAGCCGAAGCCTTCCATGACCTGCTCGAGTTCGGACTTGACGATGTCGGCGATCTCGTCCTTCTTCTCGAACACGTCGTCGAGCTTGATCTTGGGCACCTGGGCCCGCACCACGTCGAAGACGTACGACGTGATCTGCCGCCGCGCGTCATCGAGCTTGTAATGCGCGTCGTACACCTTCTCCGGCAGGACGTAGAACTGAACGGCGACGACCATCTCGACGAACACGTTGTCGGATGTCTTGGTCTCGATCTTGACGTCCAACTGTTGGACGCGCAGGTTGATGCGGGCGACCACCCGCTCGATGAAGGGGATCTTCGCATTGAGCCCCGGACCGGCCTGTCGGACGAACTTGCCGAAGCGTTGCACGATGGCTTCAGTGCGTTGCTGAACCAGGAAGAATGTGAGCGCCGGCAGGATGATCGCTGCGAGGACCGCTATGCCTAAGGCGACCCATGCGACGGGTGATTCGAACATGATCAGGACTCCTTTAAAAGGTTGTGCTCAGGAAGCAAAGAGCGGGCGGGCCCGTGGCAGTCACGATGATCGCAAGCGCGGCGTGTCACGACGCACTTCTCATGGACGTCACGCCGCGCCGGCGCGCTCAGCGTGTCCGAGGCCACCTTGATTCTCAGCGCCGCGCCGGCGTTTGGCGGCCATCGCCTCGGGCGCCGGCAAGCGCACCTTCCATGCCAGGCCCACCATTGCCAGGCCGCGGATGATCAGGTAGCTCAAGTCCAGTTCCCACCACCGCAGGCCGTGTCGGGCCGAGGTCGGGAAGGCATGGTGGTTGTTGTGCCACCCTTCGCCGAAGCCGACGACGCCGAATACGGGGTTGTTCTTACTGTGGTCGCGCGTGCGGAACGGCCGCGTCCCCCACAGGTGGCAGGCGGAGTTGATGCTCCAGGTCACATGATGAACCAGAAAGATACGCGCCAGCCCGCCCCAGATGAATCCTTGCAGCGCACCGAGCCAACTCATTGTGATGAGCCCCACGACGATGGCCGGAACCAACAGCCCAAGGAGAACCCATAGGCCGAACAACCGGCTCAAGAGCCGTATCATGCGATCGCCCATCAGGTCGGGCACGTAGCGCGTGAGGTTCGGCGGGTCGGGCTCGAACAGCCACCCGACGTGCGCGTGCCACAGGCCGCTGACCAGCCCGCGCAATCCCTGGCCGTGCAGGTGCGGTGAGTGCGGGTCGGACGGGTCGTCGCTGTGCTGGTGATGGAGGCGATGCACGGCCGCCCATTTCACCACCGCGCCTTCCGCGGCCATCGAACCAAGCACCGCGAGTACGGCCTGAATGGGCCGCGTTGTCTTAAAGGATCGATGCGTGAACAGGCGATGGAAGCCCACGGTGATGCCAAGGGTCGTCAGCGCCGCCATCACGATCAACAACACCAGCGGCCACCACGCGATGCCCCACCCCCACATCCAGGCGATCGCCACGATGAAGGCCACAAACGGCACCACGACCACGATGAAGCTCGCCAGGCGGGTGGACGTGGGAACCGTGTCGGCCTGTTCGATCGCTTCCGGCGCATCGGTGCGCTGGCGCGCCGTGTTTTGCTGTTCGGGGGGGT
>SKPT01000222.1 GCA_007119405.1 Phycisphaeraceae bacterium | reverse complement strand
GCGCACCTGCTCGACGACGTCGACCTCGGCGAGCCCGGCCGCGGGGGCGAAGGTGACGTAGGCGGTGAGGAACGTGTCTTCGGAGCGGATCATCTGCGGCCCGCGGCTGTAGCGCACGTCGGCAAGCTCGGCGAGCGGGATCTGCGCCCCGTCGGCCCCCGCCACGCCCGCCACGAGCACGCGCTCGAAGTCCTCGATGTCCTGCCGTCGCTCGCGGGCGTAGCGCACGCGCACGGGGTAGCGCTCGCGGCCCTCGACGGTGGTCGTGGCGACCATGCCGCCGATGGCCGTCTGGATCGT
This sequence comes from Phycisphaeraceae bacterium, assembly GCA_007119405.1. The sequence goes on along the minus strand of SKPT01000222.1, from coordinate 2,373 downwards.
CTCGTGCACGTCGGTCATCGCCAGGCCGTAGCGGTCGATGGCTTCGCGGTCCGGGTGGATCTCGAGGTAGGGCTTGCCCACGACGCGGTCGGCATTGACGCTGCCGGCGCGCACGGCCGGCACCTCGCGCACGAGCGCTTCAAGCCGCACGGCCATGCGATCGAGCGTGTCGAGATCCGTGGCGCGCAGCTTGATGCCCATGGGCGCCCGCATGCCCGTCTGAAGCATGACCAGGCGCGTCTCGATCGGTTGCAGCGGCGGCGCGGACGTCGTGCCCGGCAGGTGCGCTGCCTGCTCGAGCTCGTCCCAGATGTCGCTTGGGCTCTGGATGTGGTCGCGCCACTGGCGATACGGCCGGCCGCCGCGCTCGGCGACGATGAGCTCGCCATCCTCGTCGCGCAGAAACTCGCCGCGCTCGCGGTCGTAGGCGAAGTTGACGCGCCGCCCGGCGTCGTCGGTGACGTACTCGCTCTTGTAATTGATGACGGTTTCGAGCATGGACACCGGGGCCGGGTCGAGCGCGGACTCCGCCCGGCCGATCTTGCCGAACACGCCCTCGACCTCGGGCACGGACGCGATGGCCATGTCCTGGTAGCGGAGCACGTCCAGCGCCTCGCCTATTGAAGCGTGGGGCATGGTCGTGGGCATCCAGAGAAACGCGCCCTCGTCAAAGGGAGGCATGAACTCGCGGCCGAGCCCGGGCAGCGCATGCGCGACGGCGACCCACGGCCGGGACAGCCGAACCTCCTCGTAGTAGTGCCAGGCCAGCAGCGTCCCCGCGGCGACGACGGCGAGCAGCAGCACGAGCGGTGGGGCCACGACGGCCGCGGCGAGGATGCGCGGCCCGCCCGCGGCGCGCAGCAACCCATGCACGTCCCACGCCACCGCCAACACGGCAAAGACCACCAGCAGCGGCAGCGCCATCGGCGCCACCGCGTTGAACCCCAACCACACCGTCAGCCCGAATGCGACAAGCGCCGCGGGGATGACGAGGAACGTGCCCTTGAGCATCAGCACGACGCGCAGCACGTGGCGATAGACGAGCATGAACACCCAGAACGCCGCCAGCAGCCCGCCTAGAAGCACGACGACGAAAATGACGTTGCGCACCAGCCCGCGCTCGGGCCCCAGCGGCTCCCACACAATGGCGAGGATGCAGGCGACGACGGCCGCCGCGACGGCGCTCGCGAGCCACGTCGCGACGCGCCGCAGGGCGCCGGCGAAGCGCTCCGCCGACGCAACCCAGCGCTCGGGGAAGATCGGCCGCATCATCGCGGGCAGGTCGTCCTCGAGCAGGTGATAGATCACCACCGCCAGCAGCAGCAGGCCCGCGGCCCAGACCCACGTCCAGCCCTGCAAGATGCCCGCGACCATCACCACGATCGCCGCGACGCCCAGGCCAAAGAGCAGCGCCCGTCGCAGCACGCGCCGGCGCAGGTCGCTGGCCACCACCACGTGCACGGCCGCGGGCACGATCACCAGCGCGGCGAAGATCGCGCCGACGAGCACGAACGTTTTCGTGTACGCCAGCGGGATGAACATCTTGCCCTCGGCCCCGGTCATGGTGAATACGGGCAGGAAGCTGATGATCGTCGTGCTGATCGCGGTGAGGATGGCCGGGCCCACCTCGCGCGTGCCGCGGAAGACCACGTCGACGCGCGGCTCGTCGGGCCCCGCGTCGCGCAGATGCTTGAGCACGTTCTCCGTGACGATCACGCCCATGTCGACGATCGTGCCGATGGCGATGGCGATGCCCGCCAGGGCCACGACGTTGGCGTCGACGCCGGCCAGCTTCATCATGATGAAGCTCATCAGCACCGCCAGGGGCAGCATCGCGCTGATGACCAGCGCACTGCGCAGGTGCACCACCAGCACGAGCACGACGATGATCGTCACGAGGATCTGCTGCACGAGCGCGTCGTTGAGCGTGCCCAGCGTGGCGTAGATGAGCTCGGTGCGGTCGTAAAAGGGCACGATCTCGAGCTGGCTGATGGTGACCCACTCGGGCCAGTCGTCGCGCGGCATGTCGCGCAGATGCGTGACCCAGGCGTCATGGTCAATTCCACCCCCCGCCACTCCCCCCGCGGCCGCGCTCTTACCCCCCTCCCCCCGGGAGGGGCCGGGGGAGGGTGCGTCCGAATGCCCTGCGCGGTCGTCATAATCGAAAGCGCCCGCCGTCCGTGCGTCGTCGTTCGTATCGTTGACGCCCACCGATCGTGCGTCCCCTCCCCCAGCCCCTCCCGAAGGGAGGGGGGCCAAGTCAGCCGCCTCCGTGTATGTCCGCACCTCGCCCGGCGTCACGCGATCCCAGTCGAAAACCACCTTCGCCGGCAGTCCCGGCGCGATCTCGTCGATCTGCTCCTTGACGTTATG
>SKPT01000193.1 GCA_007119405.1 Phycisphaeraceae bacterium | reverse complement strand
GGCTCCGTGGCACGGCTTGCCGCTTCGCGGAGAAGCCGTGGCACCGACTTTTCGGACAGAGCCTGGGCCAACCTGACGTCCTTGGCCCTCTTCGCCGCTTCGCGGTTGCCCGTTCGCCGCTTTGACGTGAAACGCCCATGCTCGCATTGACCTGGCAACCCTACTTCTCCCCGCTGCCGATCCTCGGCGGCGCGCTGCTGCTGGCCGCGCTGGCCGCCGTCGCCTACGCGCGCACGATGCGCGACCGCCCGGGCCTGAGCCTGTCCCTGCTGGCGATGCGCCTGGCGCTGATCGCCATCCTCGCCTTGCTGCTGATGGGCCCGTCGATCGTGCCCGAGACCGGCGAGGAACTCGGCCGGCCCACGCTGACCATCGCCGTGGACACCAGCGCCTCGATGCAGGTCGACGACATGGACGGCCGGTCACGCTGGGACTTCGTGCGCGAGCAGTGGCTGACCGACACGCGTCTCAACCGCCTCGCCGCCGACTACGAGCTCGAGCTCGTCGGCTTCGACACCGCGCCGCGTCCGCTCGGCCGCGCCGCCCTGAGCCTGCCCGCCGACCGCGCCGCCACCGGCAGCGCCTCGCACATCATCCAGAGCCTGAACCAGATCGTCGCCGGCCTCGACGCCGAGGACGCCTCGCTGCTGGTGTTCAGCGATGGCCGCGACACCCACGACGCCCCGGCCGCGCCCCTGGCCCAGCTCGCCCGCGCCCGGGCCATCCCCATCCACACCGTGCCCGTCGGCGGGCCCAACCTCCAGCGCGACGTCGCCCTCGTCGCCATCCCCCAGCAGGCCTACCTGCTCGCCGGCGAGCAGGGCACCATCCGCGCCCGCCTCTACCAGACCAACGCCGCCCACACCCGCACCAACATCCACCTGCGCGGCCCCGGCGACGCGCAAAGCCAGGCGATCGCCTTCGACGACAGCCCCACGCTCGAGATCGACCTGCCCATCACCGCCGACGAGCCGGGCCTGTACGAATACGAGATCGAGGTCGACCCCGTCGAAGGCGAGATCGAGACGCGCAACAACCGTCAGCGCGTCTTCGTCGAGGTCACCGACGCCCGCCTTCAGGTGCTCATCCTCGAGGGCCAGCCCTACTGGGACACGCGCTACATCGCCCAGGCCCTGCGCGCCGACGAGCGCGTTGCCCTGACGCAGATCACGCAGCTCGCCATCGGCCAGCAGAAGCGCATCGTCACCCGCGCCGAGACCGACCGCGAGCTGCCCACCACGCTCGAGGAGCTGGCCCGCTACGACGTGATCATCCTGGGCAAGGGGCTCGAGCACCTGCTCGACCCCGAGCAGGCGGCCCTGCTGCCGCGCTACGTCGCCGACCGCGGCGGGCAGGTGGTCTTCGCCCGCGGCCGGGCCTATGACTCGTCCACCAGTGGCGGGCGCGCCGTCGGCCGCGAGCTGGCGGTGCTCGAGCCGGTGGTCTTCGGCCAGGGCCGCCTGCGCGACAAGCGCGTGGTGCTGACCAGCGCCGGCCGCTCCCACGCCACCTTCGCCACGCTCGACCCGGGGCCCGACGTCGAGCTGGGCCGGCTCATCAGCGACCTGCCCGCCCTGGCCGCCCTGCCGCAGGTCTCGCGCATCAAGACCGCCGCCCGCGTGCTCGCCCACGCCAGGCCCGAGGCGGTGCTGACCGCCGGCGACGAAGGCGGCAATCCCGGGCGAGGCGTCGAGCAGCCCGCCATCGTGACCATGCCCTACGGCCGGGGACAGGTGCTGGCCATCGTCGGCGAGGGCCTGTGGCGCTGGTACCTGCACGAGCGCCAGGAGGCTGACGCCGCCCAGGGCCTCTACGACCGCTTCTGGTCCAACACCGTGCGCCACCTGGCCATGGGCAGCGACTTCCAGCCCGGCCGCGAGCTGACGCTGCGCGTCTCCAGCCCCGCGGTGCACGTCGGCGAGCCGATCACCCTCACCGTCTCGGCCCGGCAGGCGATCGACCCCGCCATCGACGCCCGCCTGACGCTCACCGGCCCCGACGGCGACACCATCGAGCTGTCCCTGCGCACCGGTCCGGGCTCCGCACGCCAGCAGCACAGCTTCAGCCCCGAGACGCCCGGCCCCTGGCAGGCCGTCGCCGACGCCGGCGGGCTTACCCCCGAGCCCGTCGAGGCCCGCTTCACCGCCTACGAGCTCGACATCGAGCGCCTCGACTCGGCCGCCAACCCCGCCCTGCTGCACACGCTCGCGACCGGCAGCGGTGGTCGGCTGCTCGACCCGGACGAGCCCGACGCCCTCACTGACGTGCTCGCCGCCCACCGCGCCGCCATGGCCGTGCCGCCGACACCCGAGCACGTCTGGAACCAGGGCTGGGTTCTCGCCCTCGTCCTGCTCTGGGCCGGCGGCGAGTGGCTCGCCCGCAAGCGCGGAGGGCTGTTATGAGCATGGAACCGACACAACGACAGCGGGTCCGGTCTGATGACCATGGAGGCACGCCATGACGCACTCCCACGACCTTGACCACACCCTGACGCGCTGCCACGGCCGCGGCCGACTCGGCGCGCTGCTGCGCAACGCCGCGCTGCTCGCCGCCGCGTGGCTCGCCGTCGCGCTGGTGCTCGTCGCCGTCGACGCCCTGTTCGCCCTGCCCGCCTGGGGCCTGATGCTCGCCTCCGGCTCGCTTGTCGCCATCGCGATCGCCGGCCTGGCGTGGCTGG
>SKPT01000296.1 GCA_007119405.1 Phycisphaeraceae bacterium | reverse complement strand
GGTGTGCCAGGATGCGCTTCACGCGCTGCGCGGCGTGCCGGAGCGTTACGGCATCGTCCTGCCGGACCGGCAGCTCGCGTGCGCGCCGATCGAAAGCGACGAGGGGCGGCACTACATCGCGGCGATGCGGGCGGCGGCGAACTTCGCGTGGTGCAACCGGCACATGCTCATGCACCTGGCGCGCAAGGCGTTCGCCCACGCGCTGGGGGCGAGCTGGCAGAGCCTGGGCATGGAGCTGGTCTACGATGTGGCGCACAACATCGCGAAGCTGGAGCGTCACCGCGTGGCGGAGGTGGAGAAGGAGGTGTGGGTGCATCGCAAGGGGGCGACGCGCGCCTTTCCGCCCGGGCATGCGGAGCTGCCGCAGGCGTACCGTGCGGTGGGCCAGCCGGTGCTGATCCCGGGGGACATGGGGCGGGCGAGCTGGGTGCTGGTAGGGCAGGCGGGGTCGATGTTGCGGAGCTTCGGCTCGACGTGCCACGGGGCCGGGCGGGCGATGAGCCGCACGAAGGCGGTGGCCGCGGCGAAGGGCCGGCGGATCGAGCGCGAGCTGGCCGAGGCGGGGGTGGTGGCGCGGGCGCGGGGCTGGCGCGGGTTGGCGGAGGAGCAGCCGGAGGCGTACAAGGACGTGGACGTCGTGGTCGATGCGGTGGAGCGTGCGGGGTTGTCGAAGAAGGTGGCGCGGCTGCGCCCGCTGGGGGTGATCAAGGGGTGAGGCGGGGATGTCGGGACAACCGCGAAGTCGCGAAGCGGGCGAAGGACGCGAAGGTGAGTGAGTTGGCATTTCCGCCCTGGCGGCGGTCAGCGCGCGCTCAACGCCATCGACCCCAGCCTCCCCACCAGAAGCGGAAGCGCATGGCGCGGCCGAGGCTGCCGCGCGACATGCCGGGCCGGGTCTCCTCGGTGCGGGAGATGGGTGAGTCGACGCCGAAGGTCTTGCCGCGCACGGCCAGGAAGATGATGGTGGCGCAGGTGATGACGCCGATGAGCCCGCCGATCAGCGCCCGGCGGCGCATGGCCTCGGAAGTGTCGTTCTCGGCCCAGCTCGTGGCGCGGGCCCCGGCCTCGCCCATGGCCATCAGCAGCGCCCAGAGCGTGGGCAGGGCCGCGCCGATGCCGGCGAAGATCCCGGCGACGAGCGCGTAGAGCGCCAGGAACGAGGCCAGGCGCACCAGCGGGCCTTCCTCGTCGTGGACCTTCATTGCGTGGACGCGGGAAAAGTCGGGTTTTTCGTCGCGCTTGGACATCAGCGGGCTCCGCGCCACCTACCCTACCGCATCGCTCATGGGCTGACCAGAGGCGGCAGGGGGGTGCCCGTCTGCCGGGCGCAGTGCTCGAGCAGGGCGTGGAGGACGCGGGCGCCGAGCTGGCTGGCGAGCAGGCCGGCGTCGGTGTCCCCCCCGACGTCGGTGAGGCGGATCTCGTCGATGGGCAGGCGCAGGCGGTAGGTGCGCCCGAGCAGGGAGCCGAGGTTGATGTGCACGGTCACGTCGGCGATGACCAGCTCGTTGACGCGGTAGCGCCGGCCGGGGGCGTCGGGGTCGTCGTCCCAGAGCTCGTCGATGCGCTGGAGGATGGGCTGGATGTTGAGTCGGCCGCGACGGTGCTCGATGTGCATGTCGATGCCGCGCAGGTGCAGGCGGTCGATGGTGACCTGCCGGCGGAGCAGGGAGGCGAGGGTGAGGCTGACTTGGCCGTGGCGCAGGGCGAGGGTGTGCGGGGCGTTGAAGCCGTCGGGGCTGGCCAGGGCGAGTCGGTCGATGCTGAGCTCGCCGCGTCGCAGGGCCAGGCGAGCCGTGTGCAGCTCGGCGTCGAGGCCGGTGGCGGCGGAGGCGGATCGGACGATGGCGCGCCGGGCGAGGTGGTCGGCGGTCAGGCTCGCCCCCAGCAGCAGCAGCGCGATCAGGGCCAGCAGGGCGAGGAGGCCTTTGATGCGTCGCATGGAGGGCCCTTGACGAAGCTGCCCAAGCCGGGCAGCGTCAGACTATATCATGGCCCGGTGCTTGCAGTCTGCGCCCATTTGCGTCGACGATGAATCGCCGCGGTGGGCGGAATGGGGTCGTTGATGGACCATGAGAGCTACATGAGGCAGGCGCTGGAGCTGGCGCGGCGTGGGCGCGGCCGGGTCGAGCCCAACCCGATGGTCGGGGCGGTGATCGTGCGCGACGGGGAGGTGGTCGGCCGGGGCTGGCACGCTCGCGTGGGCGAGGCGCACGCCGAGGTGGCGGCGATCGAGGATGCCGGCGGGCCGGGGCGGGTGGCGGGGGCGAGCATGTACGTGACGCTCGAGCCGTGCAACCACCAGGGGCGGACGCCGCCGTGCACCGAGGCGCTGATCGAGGCGGGGCTGAGCCGGGTGGTGATCGCCACGATCGACCCGGAGCCGCGTGTCGCCGGGGCGGGCGTGCGTCGGCTTCAGGAGGCGGGGCTGGACGTGACGGCGGGCGTGTGCGAGGCCGAGGCCCGCCAGCTCAACGAGGCGTTCATCAAGCGCGTGACCACGGGCCTGCCTTGGGTCATCCTCAAGTGGGCGCAGACGCTCGACGGCAAGACGGCGACGGCCGGCGGCGACAGCAAGTGGATCAGCTCCGAGGCGTCACGCACGCAGGTGCACGAGCTGCGCGGGCGCGTCGACGCGGTGATGGTCGGCATCGGCACCGTGCTGGCCGACGACCCGCAGT
>SKPT01000619.1 GCA_007119405.1 Phycisphaeraceae bacterium | reverse complement strand
GACCACGAGCCGCTGGACACCGAGCAGTTCGAGAAATGGGTCGAGTCCTCCCTCTCGCCGGCGCAGTGGAAGCACTACGTGACGCACGGCTCGATCGACCTGGGCATCGACCTGGACTCGGAAAACCGCTTCCGCGTCAACATCTTCCGCACCCGCGGCCGCAGCGGCATCGCCGCGCGGCGCGTCAGCGCCGAGATCCTGGACTTCGAGGACCTCTACCTGCCCCCGGTCTGCCGCAAGATCGCCGAGATCCAGCAGGGCATGATCCTGCTCTGCGGCGTCACCGGCTCGGGCAAGAGCACGACCATCGCCTCGATGATCCAGCACATCAACCGCACGCGGGCCTGCCACATCGTCACGATCGAGGACCCCATCGAATATCTGCTCAAGGACGACAAGGCGCTGATCAACCAGCGTGAGATCGGCATCGACGTGCCCGACTTCTCCACCGCGCTCAAGGCGCTGGTGCGTGAGAACCCCGACGTCGTGCTGATCGGCGAGATGCGTGACAAGGAGACCTTCGAGGCCGCGCTGCAGGCGGCGGAGACCGGCCACCTGGTGTTCTGCACGATCCACGCCTCCAGCGCCACGCAGGCGTTCGGGCGCATCTACGACCTGTTCCCCGAGACGGAGCGTCAGGCGATCCGCAACCTGCTGGCGTGGCAGATGCAGGCGTTCATCTACCAGAAGCTGCTGCCGACGATCAAGGACGAGCCGCAGCGCGTGCCGGCGGTGGAGATTCTGCTTCAGAGCCCGCCGACGCGCAAGTACATCATGGAAGGCCGGGAGAACGAGCTCAACGAGGTCATCAAGGCCGGGCGCGAGTCCGGCATGCAGACGTTCCTTGATTCGCTGGTGCAGTTGGTCCAGGACCAGATGATCCACCCGCGCACCGCGCAGGAGTCGGCACCCTCGGCGGAGGAGGTCAAGATGCGCCTGCGCGGCATCCAGACGTAAGCGAGCCGCTGCCTTCGAGCCAGAGCGGTCGAACGACGCCTCCGTGCCTGCTGCTGAACAACCCCCGCGACACCGACCATGACCCACACCCTCGCCCAGGCCGACCCCGTCGCGTACATGAGCGTGCTCAAGCCGATCGTCTTTCTGGCGGTGATGATCGGCTGGGGCTGGCTGGCCACGCGCATCGACAAGGACGCCGCCTACTTCCACCTGCCGCGCATCTGGATCAACGTCGTGTCCATCATCGTCGGCGGTGCCGCGGCCGCGGCCATGCTGATGCTGCCGCTGTTCATCCTCGGCGTTCTGGTCGCCGTGGCCGTCGTCGCCGCGGGGTTTCTCAGCTACGTGCTCTACCGCAACCCCAAAGTTGCGCCCGACGCCCGCTGGACCTGGTCGGTCAGCTCGGTGATGCACGTCGCCCGCGAGTATGAGCAGGCCCGGGCCCAGCGCAAGGCGAGCGTCACGCTCATCGACCCGGCGACCGAGAACGTCATGGCCGTGCCCAAGGGCGACGGCGCCGAGGCCCAGGCCCACGGCACGCTCGAGGACGTGATGAGCTTCGCGCTGGCCCGCGGCGCGGAGCGCGTCGACGTGGCCGTGGAGAAGGAACGGACCCAGATCGTCGTGCACGTCGACGGCCTGCGCTACCCTCAGCCCGAGCTTGACGTGACCCACGGCGTCCAGCTCATCGACTACCTCAAGATGAAGGCCGGGCTCGACATCGGCGACCGGCGCAAGCGCCAGAGCGCCCGGCTGCTCGTCCGGGCGGCGGAGCTGGGGCGGTTCGAGGTCGAGATGACCACCGCCGGCTCGACGAAGGGCCAGACGCTGAACCTCAGGATCGAGCCGCGTCGGAACCTGAACTTCAAGCTCAAGGACCTGGGCCTGCTCGAGAGCCAGCGTCAGCGGCTGGCGCAGATCATCGAGGATCCCGGCCGCGTGGTCCTCGTCGCCGCGCCGCCGCACCAGGGCGTCACGACGACCCTCTACACGCTCATCCAGCAGCACGACCCCTACACCTCCGGCGTCATCAGCATCGAGGAGGGCCAGACCTACGAGATCGAGGGCGTGCACCAGCAACGGATCCCCGAGGGCAGCGCCCCGGCCCAGTTCCGCGAGCAGCTCGGCCAGATCCTGCGCGGCGATCCGGACGTGCTCATGGTTCCGCGCATCCCCGACTCGGCGATCGCCAAGAGCATCGCCCGCGCCGCCGACCAGGTTCGGGTCTACGCCGCCGTGCCCGACGAGGACACGTTCAGCGCTCTGCGTCGCTGGGTCAAGCTCGTCGGCGACAAGCGTGACGCCGTCGACGCCCTGGCCGCGGTGCTGGCCCAGCGGCTGGTCCGCCGGCTCTGCCCGACCTGCCGCAGCGCCTACAAGCCCGACCCGGCGGCGCTGAAGAAGCTCAACCTCGCCCCCGAGCGCGTGGGCCAGCTCTACATGGCCTCGGGCAAGGTGATGGTCAAGGATGAGCCGAAGACCTGCCCCGACTGCGCCGGCATCGGTTACCGCGGCCGCATCGGCGTCTTCGAGCTCATGGTCCTGGACGACACGGCACGGTCGCACATCGCGTCCGGCCAGTTGGAACAGGCCCGGGGCCATTTGCGTAAGCAGAAGATGTTCATGCTCCAGGAGGCCGCGTTGACCAAGGTTGTCGAGGGCGTGACGGACATCAAGGAAGTGACCCGCGCCCTGGGCGGGGAGGGTGGATCGGGCAACGGCGCCAAGCG
>SKPT01000123.1 GCA_007119405.1 Phycisphaeraceae bacterium | reverse complement strand
TCCACGACGTTCGTGGTGGGTTTCGCTGCGCTCTACCCACCCTACAACGAAAGCTCACCGCGTTGCGTGGGACCCAAACTCGGGAGCATCGAAGCCCCGGCTCGCTCGCCATCGCCATTGTCGCACTCGCGGCCGTGCTGTCGGGCGCCGACGCCCGGGCGGCAGACCCGTTCATGCCCGAGCACCCGTGGCATGTCACGGGCTACGTCGGCCAGCACGTTGACACGCGGTTCGTGCATGTCATTGCGCTCAAGGATGTGCAGTTCACCGACTCCTACATCGGCGGCGCGGGGCTCGGCCGGGTGTTCGGCACGTCGTTCGAAGGCGGGGCGCATTGGGAGGTGGAGGGCTCGTTCTACCGCCACTGGGGCAGCCAGGAGCATTGGGAGGCCAACGCCGCCCTGGTGCTGCGCTGGCAGCGTTTTCCGTGGGAGGATTACGTCTACACCGGCGCAGCGATCGGGCACGGGATCTCGTTTGCGACGGAGCGGCCGATCCTCGAGCGCCCGGATCAGCGTGTGATCTACCACCTGCTCGTCGAGCTCGAGGCGGGCCTGCCCGGGGCGCGGTGGAGCGTGGTGGGGCGCATCCATCACCGCTCCGGGGTGTTCGGGCTGTGGGGCGGCGAGGGCGGGTCGAACTTTCTGGTGCTGGGGCTGCGGCATCGGTTCTGACGTAGCGGTTCGAGCGCAGCAAGATTCACCGGTTTTGTCGACGATTCACCATCCACATGGTGGGTTTCGCATGCGCTCTACCCACCCTACGTGCCGTATCGAGAAGGACATGGCACCCGATGGGGGCGACGCTGCTGAATCACTGCTTCTCGAGCACCGCCCAGACGGTGTGGGCGTAGCGGTTGAGGTAACGCATGCGCGGCCAGAGCAAGCGGCGCACCTGGTTGCGCAGCCCCGGGTTGATGCTGGCGTCGAGCTCGGCGATGCGGTAGCCGTGCGTCGCCTGATGCGCCGCGAGGAAGGCGACGATCTGCTCGGCGTTGAAGGCCCAGCGGTGGCGGTCCGGCGGCGGCTCGAGCGGCAGGCCATAGTGCCGCGCTTCGCCCCGCCCCTTGGCGATCGGGCGGCGGAAGCTGTACCAGCAGTTGGGCAGCGACAGGATCACCCGCCCCCGGCAGACGCGCAAGAGCTCGGCGAAGATCGCGTGCAGATTGTCCAGGTGCTCGAGCACGTCGGTGCACACCACCGTGTCGAAGCTCGCGTCGTCCAGCGGCAGAGCGCCGGCGGCCTGAAGGTCGATCTGCATGTCCGGCTCGCCGCCGATGTCCACGCCGAAGTAGTCCAGCTCCGGGCGCAGCTTCTTGATCCGCCGCGTGTCGCAGCCGACGTCCAGCACCCGCCCGGTCAGCGAATCGCCATAGCGCTTGACGATGTGCTCGGCCCGCGCGTCCCGGTTGGCGAGGCTTACGGTCTCAATGCCGATGGCCGGGGCGTGGGCGTTCATGGGCGGGGATTGTAGGTGATCGGCGCCGCGGGCTCGCGCCGGCAGCGCAGGGCAGCGCGGCAGGGGGGGCCAGACCGGCTCAGGCCGCGCCTGTTCACGCCCGTCCTGAGCGAGTCCGCGAGCGAAGGGCGGGATTCTCAGTGGCGCTCCCCGGCGGCTCGACGCGCACGCCCGTGCCGCCGGCAGGGCCCGCCCGGGACGGGTATAATGAGGGTTCTCCGCGCCCCGCAACGACGCAGAACTCCATGGCTGAAACACCCCCCGACAACCCGCAGGACGCCCCCGAGCAGCCGACGCCCGGCGGGCAGACCGTCGACCTGGCGATCGAGCGCGAGATGGCCGACAGCTATCTCACCTACGCCATGTCCACCATCGTCGACCGCGCCCTGCCCGACGTGCGCGACGGGCTCAAGCCCTCGCAACGGCGCATCCTCGTGGCGATGAACGACCTGAACCTCTCGCCCGGCCGGCCCCACTCCAAGTGCGCGGGCATCGTCGGCGAGACGATGAAGAAGTACCACCCCCACGGCGACCAGGCGATCTACCCCACGCTGGTGAACATGGCCCAGGAGTGGAAGACGCGCTACCTGCTCGTGGACAAGCAGGGCAACTTCGGGTCCATCGACCCCGACCCGCCCGCGGCCATGCGCTACACCGAGGCCCGCCTGCACCGCCACGCCATGGAGATGCTCGAGGACCTCAAGCTCGAGACCGTCGATTGGCTGCCCAACTTCGACGAGACGGAGTTCGAGCCGGCCGTGCTCCCGGGCAAGCTGCCCAACCTGCTGGTCAACGGGTCGACCGGCATTGCGGTGGGCATGGCCTGCTCCATGCCGCCGCACAACCTCGGCGAAATCTGCGACGCGATCGTGGCGATGATCGCGTCGCAAACTTCGCCGAGGTTGTGCGGCGGCATCGAGCAGGCCATGCCCACGGCGATGCCCGTCGAGCCATTGACCAGCAGGTTGGGAATCCGCGCCGGCAGGACCGTCGGCTCGTTGACCGTCTCGTCGAAGTTGGCGATCCAGTCGACGGTCTCGAGCTTGAGGTCCTCGAGCATCTCGATCGCGTGGCGATGCAGCCGGGCCTCGGTGTAGCGCATGGCCGCGGGCGGATCGGGGTCGATCGAGCCGAAGTTGCCCTGCTTGTCGACCAGCGGGTAGCGCGTTTTCCACTCCTGGGCAAGGTTGACCAGCGTGGGGTAGATGGCCTGGTCGCCGTGGGGGTGGTAC
>SKPT01000115.1 GCA_007119405.1 Phycisphaeraceae bacterium | reverse complement strand
TGCGGTAGGCCTCGTCCCACCAGCCGTCGAGCACCGAGCAGTTCAGCACGCCGTTCAGCGCCGCCTTCATCCCGCTCGTGCCCGAGGCCTCCATCCCCCGCCGCGGCGTGTTCAGCCACAGGTCGCAGCCCTGAACGAGGTAGCGGGCGATGCTGATGTCGTAGTTCTCCAGGAACACGATCTTGTGACCGGCCGGCGAGTCCTGGGCGAACCTGACGATGTGGCGGATCAGCTCCTTGCCCCCCGAGTCCGCCGGGTGAGCCTTGCCCGCGATCAGGAACTGGATCGGCCGCTCGGCGTCCGCCAGCAGCTTGAGCAGCCGCTGCGGGTCGCGCAGGAACAGGTTGCCGCGCTTGTACGTCGCGAACCGGCGGGCGAAGCCGATCGTCAGCGCGTTGGGGTTCAGCGCGTCGATCGTCTCGCGGATGTGCTCGGGGTTCTTGCCCCGGGCCTCGAGCTGGCGGCGAAGCTGCCGCCGGGCCCAGATGATGAGCTTCTGCCGGCGGCGCTCGTGGACGCGCCACAGCTCCTCGTCCGGCAGCTCGTTGACCGCGTTCCAGACGCTCTGGTCCGCCGGGTTGTTCTGCCAGCGCAGCCCCAGGTACCGGTCCAGCAGATAGATCAGATCCCCCGAGAGCCAGGAGCGGGCGTGCACCCCGTTGGTCACGTGCGCCACCGGCACCTCCTCCTCCGGGATCTGGGGCCAGATGCCCTGCCACATGTTGCGGCTGACCCGGCCGTGCAGCCGCGAAACCCCGTTGGCCCAGTCGGCGGTGCGGATCGCCAGCACCGCCATCGAGAAAAACTCGTTGCGGTTGAACACGTTCTCACGCCCCAGCGCCAGCAGCCCCTCCATGTCCAGGCGCAGCGACGCGTGGTAGTGACGGAAGTAGCGCTCCAGCATGTCCGGCGGGAAGCGGTCGATGCCCGCGGGCACCGGCGTGTGCGTCGTGAACACCAGCCCCGCGCCCGCCGCCTGCCGCGCCTCGTCGAAGCTCACGTCGTGCTTCTCGATCAGGTTCCGGATACGCTCCAGCGACAGAAACGCGCTGTGCCCCTCGTTCATGTGGCAGACGTCCGGCTCGATGCCCATCGCCGACAGCGCCCGCATCCCCCCGATGCCCAGCACGATCTCCTGCTTGATCCGCACCTCCATGTCCCCCCCGTAAAGCTGCGCCGCGATGTGGCGGTCGGCCTCGTCGTTCTGCGGCAGGTGCGTGTCCAGCAAATACAGCGGAATCCGCCCCACCTGCACCGTCCAGATCCCGATGTGCACCTGCCGGCCCGGCAGCTCGACGCTGACCGTGATCGGCTTCTTGTCCTTGCCCACCACCTGACGCATGGGCAGGTTCGCCAGGTCCAGGTCCGGGTAATACTCCTGCTGCCAGCCGTCGGCGTTGAGGTACTGCTGGAAGTAGCCGTGGCGGTAGAGCAGCCCCACCGCCACCAGCGGCAGGCCCAGCTCCGCCGCGCTCTTGAGGTGATCGCCCGCCAGGCACCCCAGACCGCCGGAATAGGTCTGCAGGCTCTCCGCCAGGCCGAACTCGGCGCAGAAGTAGCCCACGGTGAACTGGCCCGGCTCGTGCGGCGTGGAGTGGAGCCAGGGCGTGCGCGTCATGTGGCGCTGGAGGTTCTCCAGCACGCGCTCCAGGCTGGTCAGATACCCCTCGTCGCGCGCGAACGTGTCCAGCGTCTGCTGCGACACCATCCCCAGCAGCTTGACCGGGTTGTGGTGCGTCGCGTGCCAGAGGTTCCGGTCCAGGCGGACGAAGAGCTCGACCGCCTCCGGGTGCCAGGTCCACCAGAGGTTGTAGGCCACGTCCAGCAGCGGTTGCAAAGGCTTGGGCAGGCTGGGCACGACTTCAAAGGCGCGGATCTTGGCGAATTCGGGCGTGAGCATGTCGGGGGTCTTTCGTTGGCGTCGGTGTCGTTTATACCCGTGCGCCGGGGGCCGGGAAAGAGGGCGTTGGCATGGACGATCCCTCTGGACAAGCCCCGGCTGGCGATGGCGGCGCCCCCTTCGGGGGCGGGTGCGGCGGCCGACAACCGGGCGCGATAGTCTTTATATCGGTTCAGCCGACGCCTCACTCGTGCCCGGCTGCGGCTGGGGCGTGATCGGCGCGGACGCCGCCATCGCCGCGGCTCGTCGCCGCCGCCGCCAAGGCCTCCAGCCGGCCGAGCGTCCGCTGAACCTGGGCTCGGAAGGCGTTGTAGGGGAAAAGAGTCACCACCGCCACGGCCAGGCCGGCCGCAGTCGTCAGCAACGCCTCGGCGATCCCCTCGCTGACCTGCCGCGGGTCCGTCGCCTGCGTCGCCGGCCCCAGCAGCTCGAAGCTCGTGATGATCCCCAGCACCGTCCCCAGGATGCCCAGCATCGGCGCCGCCGTGATGATCGTCGACAGCGTGGGCATGAACCGCTCGACCCGCCGGCGGTGGCGCTCGATTGCCTCAAGAGCCGCAGCCTCCGTCGCGCCCCCGCCGCCGCCCGCGGTGGCGGGGGGGAGCAGGTCCGAGACGAACCGGCTGTACAGCCCGACTTCGCTCTGACCGGCGAGCCGGCGGGCGCCGTCACGCTCGCCCTGGCGCAGCAGCTCGCCCAGCCGGGCCGCCTGGCGGAGTTGCCCCGGGCGGTTGATGCGGATGAAATACCAGCCCCGCTCAAGCAGCAGCGTCAGCGACGTGATGCTCAGCAGCAGCAGCGGCCACATGGCGATGCCGCCGCGGGCCATGAACTCGTAAAACGCCTGGATCATGGGTCAAGGATAGCAGCGCGCCGGGTTACGCCGCGGTCGGCGGGCGGCCCGGGAATTCGGGCTTTCTGCCCGCCGGTGCCTCGGCCGGACCTGTCCGACCTGGGCCCGGCACGCACGCATCTGTCGGACCGGTGTTCTAGCGGATTGCGCCTCCGGTTCCTGGATCGCCCGGCGAGGTTGCCGCACGGGTTTCTCCAACCCGCGGGAGCCGGGGCCCGGCTCGTTGCGGAAAATCGATTGCGCTGCCCTGCCCCCGGGCCTGCGGGCCAACGGAGGTCTTCTCTGGCGCGATTCGCCCAGCAGGTGGATTTCCCCTTGCGACGGTTTGCGTGGACCGTTACGATCGTGCGGCTTGTACGGATCACGAGTGATGCGGGCATCCTGGGGCGTCGCGAGCCCGCCGGCTGCACCAGGACCCATCACCATGTCGCACCTTCGCTCCGCCCTGACCGCCCTCGTTGTCGCCGCGCTTGCCGGCCCCGCGCTGGCCGCCAGCAACCTGAGCTTCGAGACCGGGAAACTGACCGGCTGGGACGTCTACGGCCACGCCCAGGCCGTCGACGACAGCCTCGGCGTCAACCCCACCCACGGCAAATATCAGGCCAAGATCTTATCCTCGATCCCATCCGACCCGCCCTCGCCCGGCCTGTTGCCCGAGGATCTGGCCTCGGCGACCGGCATCGACATCGAGGTCATCAATGAGTGGGCGGCCTACCCCGAGGGTTTCTTGGAACCGTTCACCCCGGACATGCTCCCGGTCCACGGCTCGGCCATCGCCCAGCACGTGTCCCTCGGCGCCGGCGCCTGGATTTCGTTCGACTACCACTTCCTGACCAACGAGGGCGGACCCTCGCAGAACCACAATGACTTCTCCTTCGCCGCCCTGCTCGGGCCCGACGGGGGTTTGGTCGACGGCTTCGTCCTGGCCAACACCTGGGACACCGAAGTCGACGGTGCCGCCTCCACGCCCTATGCCGGCCTGCTGCCGCCCCCCGGGTACAGGTCGGCCCAGCTCTTCGCCGGCGGTCTGTCGGGCACCCATCGGCTGGTCTTTGGCGTGATGGACGCGCACAAGGATGGCGAGGAAGCCAGTGGGGAGTCGGTGCTGCTGATCGACAACGTGCACGTGGTGCCGCTGCCGGCCGCGGTCTGGCCAGGCCTGGCGCTGCTGGGCGCGATCATCGTTCCGGCGGCGTGGAGGCGGCGCCGATCCGCCGCAACGCACCGCGCCGCCCCGCTACGGTAAAGTAAAGGTTCATCCGGGATTTCCGGGATCGCCCTGAAGGGGCGAAGGGTTGTGGCCACGGGTGGAGCGCAGCGCAACCCGTGGTTGTCAGCAGCGTGAACGAACCCCGCCCCGGCAGGGGCGGAGGCGATGCAGCCTGGCATGCTGCCTCTGCCCCTGCGGGGCAGGACGTTTCATGGCCACATCATCCACGGGTTCCGCTGCGCTCCTACAAGCCAGCACCCCGCCGGGGTGGCATTGTCACGGCGACCCCGGAATTGCCGTATGAACCAGAGTAAAGGCGGGGGCATGGAGCGCCACGGCTTGTCCGCCGCGAAGCGGCAAGCCGGCACACAGACTCTCACGATGCAGCCTCGTCCGCGTCGTCGCGCCGCTGGCGTGCGGCGGCCTGGGTCTGGGCTTCGGCCTCATCCTCGGCCGTGGCCTGGGCGTCGAGCTCGGCCTGGTCGGCGGCGCCGACCTCACGCTGGACCTCGGCGCCGTAGCGGAACGCGATCAACTGGCAACGCTTGCATCGCCAGGCCGGCAGCCGGGCCCGACGCATCCACGAGAACGTCCCGGGAATCGACTCGGCGAAGCCCACCCCCGTGCCGCCGGCGCTGTCGGTCCGCCGGAACCAGTGCATGCCCCCGCCCGTGGGCAGAAAGCCCGATTCCATGGTCGAGCCGCAACGCGCGCATCGCAGGTCGGTCTCAATCGTCATGGCAGCCGTCCCTTCGTCCCAGCGGACCACGCCCCGCCCATTGTCTGCGGGCGCTCGGCGCAAGGCAACCGCCACGCGGCGGCGATGTCGACAGGCGCCCCGCCAGGTCGCAGCCGCCCCGGACGCCGGGCCTCGGCTACCCAGGCGCGGGCGATCCGACTATGATGCGGCCCGATTTCAAGGCTTTCACTGAAGGATTCGACCAGCATGAGTCACGTTCGCGATTCCGAGCCATCCGCCGGGACCTCCGCCCCCCCCAGCGGGGCGCCGCTCTGGCCCCCGCCCGTGCCCGTGCCCATGGACCAGCACCGGCCGCGCCAGGGCCCCTACACCGGGCTCGACCCCACGGCCATGACCACCGCCGGGCCCTCGCCCTACCAGCGCTACCGCGAGATGACCATCGACGAGCTGCTGCTCGAGAACCGCGTCATCTTCCTCGTCGGCGAGATCAACCACCAGACCGCCACCGGCGTCATCATGCGCCTGCTCTACCTCCAGAACCAGAAAAAGGGCGTGGACATCAACCTCTACATCAATTCGCCCGGCGGGGCCGTCGACGACACCCTGGCGATCTACGACACCATCCAGTTCCTCGACTGCGAGGTCGCCACCTACTGCATCGGCAAGGCGATGAGCGGCGGGGCCATCGTCCTTGCCGCCGGCGCCAAGGGCAAGCGATACAGCCTGCCCCACGCCAAGATCATGATCCACCAGCCCTACGGCGGGGTCTACGGCCAGACCACCGACGTCCAGATCCAGGCCGAGGAAATCCTGCGAACCAAGGACCAGCTCAACCAGATCATGGCCCGGCACACCGGCCAGAGCGTCGAGCAGGTCGAGCGCGACTCGGAACGCGACAAGTTCTTCACCGCCAACGAGGCCCAGCAGTACGGCATCGTCGACGAGGTGATCGAGAAGACGCAGTCCAGCGCCGACACCCCGCCGCCGGCGGCGTCGTGAGCAACCGCCGAGACATAGCGAGCGCATCGGGGCGTACGAAAAACCGCGAAGAAGCGAAGCAGGCGAAGGGGAGGATGTCATCTGCTGCCCTGGGTCTGCGTTACGCCGACACGTCGACGTCAACGACGCTTACCTCGATCGGGCACGCAAGGTGTTCGGAGGCACCCTCCCCCGGCCCCTCCCGGAGGGAGGGGGGTTGGAACCAACCCGATGATTCACCTTCGCGTCCTTCGCCTGCTTCGCTTCTTCGCGGTTTCTCAGAGGCTCCCACGCGTTCATGGCCTCTGTGGCGAATCACCCGGGCTGGCTGGAGCCTCATCATGCAGACCATCTCCGACGTGCAGGGCCTGATCGACGCCGTCACCGACGACGTGCGAGAGATCCGCCGGGACCTGCACGCCCACCCGCAACTGGGCTTCGAGGAGACCTACGCCAGCGAAACCGTCCAGCGCCAGCTCGATCAGGCGTCCGTGCCCTACGAGGCGGGGCTCGCGGAGACGGGGGTGGTCGGCTGGATCATGCCCGAGGACGAGGCCGCGGCCGCCCGGCCGGCGGTCGCCCTGCGTGCCGACATGGACGCGCTGCCGATCACCGAGCGTACCGGCCTGCCCTACGCCTCGCGCTTCGACGGGTGCATGCACGCCTGTGGGCATGATGGTCACACGGCGATCCTCATCGGCACCGCCCGCGTGCTCGGCCAGTTGCGCGCCCTGCTGCCGCGCCCCGTCAAGCTCCTGTTCCAGCCGGCCGAGGAAGGCCGGGCCGGCGCTCGCCACATGGTCGAGGCCGGGGCGCTCGAGGCCCGCGTCGGCGGCGTGGCGGTCGAGCGCATCTTCGGTCTGCATGGCTGGCCTCAGATGACCCTGGGGCAGGTCCACACGCGCGTCGGGCCCATGATGGCCGGCAGCACCTCCTTCACCATCGAGGTCACCGGCCCCGGCGGCCACGGGGCCTCGCCCCACCTGACCAGCGACACCATCCTCGCCGCCAGCGACATCGTCACCACGCTTCAGAGCGTGGTGGCGCGCCAGGTCCGCGCCACCGCCCCGGCCGTGGTCACCGTCGGCACCATCAACGCCGGGCAGGCGGTCAACATCATCCCCGACGCGGCCCGGCTGACGGGCACCGTCCGCACGCTCGATGGCGAGATCGACGCCATCATCCGCCAGCGCATCACCCGCGTCGTCGAGCACACCGCCGTGGCCCACGGCTGCGAGGCTGGCGTCCAGTTCCGCGACGGCTACCCCGTCGTGGTCAACGACCCGGCCGCGGTCGAGCAGGTCCTGGCCGTGGCACGCGAGCACGCCGGGGCCGACAACACCTGCATCATGGACCACCCCGTCATGGGCGCCGAGGATTTCGCGTTCTATGGCCAGCGGGTGCCCTCGGCCTTCTTCTACCTCGGCGTCTGCCCGCCGCAGCGCGACAGCTACCCGGCCCTGCACACGCCCCTGTACGACTTCAACGACGACGCCCTGGCCCTGGGCATGACGATGATGGTCCAGTTGGCACTGCAATCGTGAGCGTGGCGGAGCGATGGCGGGGACGCGTCGGCGGCCTGTGAGGGGGCGAATCTTCATCTCGAGCATTGAACCCTGCGCCAGTCGTGGCATAATGGTGTCAGCGGCCCGGCGGCGCCAGGGGTGGGGCCACGCGCCTCGTGAGTGGTAAGTTCCGCTCCGGGTTTGCGTTAGCACAATCCAGCGGAGGAGTGTAGATGGTGCGATCGCCCAGCCTTGTCTCGGTGGTGGCGGCCTTTCTCATGCTCGGCGTGATGGCGGGCGACAGCCCGGCCACCCAGGGCGGGCCCTTCCCCGAGTGGGAGAACGGGCTGCCCGCCGACCCCGCTCACTTCCCCATCGGCGTGTGGTTGCAGAACGAGCGCTTTCTGCACGACTACCGCGACATGGGCATCAACCTCTACATCGGCCTCGGCGGCTGGCGGAGCCAGCAGGAGCAGTTGACCTACCTCCGCCAGCACAACATGCCCGTGATCGCGCATCAGAACAGCACCATGCGCTCCCTGCTGGCGCAGAACAGCTCGTTGCTCGACCCCGTCGTCGCCTGGATGCAGCAGGACGAGCCCGACAACGCCCAGTCCGACGGCCAGGGCGGCTGGGGCCCGCCCGTCACGCCCGAGGAGATCCAGTCACGCTACGAAACGTTTCAATCGCACGACCCGACCCGCCCCGTCTACATGAACCTCGGCCAGGGCGTGGCCTGGGACGGCTGGGTCGGCCGCGGCGTGCGCACCAACCGCCCCGAGGACTACCCCGAGTACCAGAAGGGGGCGGACATCCTCTCCTTCGACATCTACCCCGCCGCCTCCACACGCCCCCAGACACAGGGCCAGTTGTGGCGCGTCGGCTACGGCGTCAAGCGCCTGCGCGAGTGGACCGACGACGACAAGCCGGTCTGGAACATCATCGAGGCCTCACGCATCAGCGGTGCCGGCATGGTCAGCCCCCACGAGATCCGCGCCCTGGCGTGGATGTCGATCGTGCATGGCTCCACCGGCATCGGCTACTTCGTGCACGAGTGGGACAGCGACGGCAGCCTCGTCAGCACCCACTCGCTGCGCGGCAACGACGTGCTCCGCCCCGCGGTGACGGCCGTCAACCACCAGATCCACGAGCTGGCGCCGGTCATCAACAGCCCCACCCTCCACGACCGCGTCAACGTCATCTCGGGCAACACCGCCGACAGCATCGCCACCAACTACGGTGTCGACGGCATCGCCACGATGCTCAAGAGCGACGGCGAGGACGGCTACTACCTGTTCACGGTGCGCATGCGCGAGACGTCAGCGATGGGCACATTCCAGATCCTCGATCTGGTCGGCCGCGGCGGCGAAGCCTACGTGCTCGGCGAGGACCGCATGATCCCCATCGACGCCGACGGCATGTTCAGCGAGACATACGACGGCTGGGACACGAAGCTGTATCACATTGTGCCCGAACCGACGTCGGCGGCGCTGCTCGCCGCCGGGGCCGGGCTGCTGCTGATGCGGCGACGCGGACGGGCGTGAGACCTACCCGGACCCCTGGAGGAGAGTCAGATGCGCGGTTTGGCACGGAGCGTGACGTTGACGGTGGCCGGTGTCCTGATGTTCGGTCTCGCGGCCGCCGAGGTGCCGGCGACGCAGGGCGGGCCGTTCACCGAGTGGGACAACGGCCCGCCGACCGATCCCGACTTCTTCCCCCTCGGCGTCTGGGCCCAGGTGCACACGCAGGCCGACCGCCACGCCCAGATGGGCATGAACATGTACGTGTCGCTCGGCGGCTTCGGGCCGGCGACGCAGCAGTTGTCCGCGATCAACAACGCCGGGCTCTACGCGGTGGCGCATCAGACCTCGGAGATGCTCCAGCTCCAGGCCCAGAACCACCCGCTGCTGGACACGGTCGTGGCGTGGATGCAGGTCGATGAGCCGGACAACGCCAAGAGCGGCGGCGATCCGTGGCGGTACATCCGGCCCGATGAGATCCAGGACCGCTACGACGACATGCACGCCAACGACGGCACCCGCCCCGTTTTCATGAATCTCGGGCAGGGCGTGGGCTGGGACGGCTGGCACGGCCGGGGCATCTACACCGGCCAGTGGCAGGACTACCCCGAGTACCAGAAGGGCGCCGACGTCCTCTCCTTCGACATCTATCCCGCCCAGAGCAACCATGCCGCCACCGCCGGGCAGCACTGGCGCGTGGCCTACGGCGTCAAACGCCTGCGCGAGTGGACCGACGACGACAAGCCCGTCTGGAACATCATCGAAGCCTCCCGCATCCGCGAAGGCAACAACGAGGTCACCCCCCACGAGCTCCGCGCCCAGGCATGGATGTCCATCGTCCACGGCTCGACCGGCCTGGCCTACTTCGTCCACTACTGGGACGCCGACGGCAACGTCACCACCAACTCGCTCTGGTCCAACCCCGTCCTGCGCCCCGCGGTCACCGCGCTCAACGCCGAGATCACCAGCCTCGCGCCCGTGATCAACAGCCCCACCCTCCACGACCGCGTCAACGTCCTCTCCGGCAACACGGCCGACAGCATCTCCGACAACTACGGCATCGACGGCATCGCCACCATGCTCAAGGAGTACGAAGGCGACTACTACCTCTTCACCGTCCGCATGCGCGACACCCCCGCCTTCGGCGTCTTCCAGATGCCCGAGCTCGACTCGAGCTGGGAGGCCCACGTCATCGGCGAGGACCGTGTGATGACCCTGGATCAGCACGGCCGCATCGGCGACCACTACGACGGATGGGACACCCGCCTCTACCGCATCACCTACATCCCCGAGCCGGCCTCCGCCACGCTCCTGCTCGCCGGCGCCGGTCTCGTGCTGATGCGACGACGACGATAGCAGTGCAACGCCGCCGCCGCCCCACGCACCAGGCTCCGTCCGAAAACCGCGGGAGTGCGGGTGCCACACGACACGCGGAAAGGTGGCCGTGTGCGCTTCCGGGGTCGGTGACCGCGCCACACGGGCCTTCTCGGGATGCTCTGTGGCCCGCTTGCCGTGGACGTGCCACACACAACGCCGTCGGGATTCGTATCATTATCGGGACGCGAGCCTGCCGCGGAGCCCGATCATGAGCCTGACCCGACGCATCCTCGCCCACGCCGTCACCGCCCCGCGCCGCAGCGCGATCGTCGACGACTTCGCCCAATACTCCTACGCCCGGCTC
>SKPT01000374.1 GCA_007119405.1 Phycisphaeraceae bacterium | reverse complement strand
GAAGGGCAGGGGCATGAACCAGACGGCGACGCCCTGGTAGCCGGAGAGGATGAGGGTGGCTTCGCGGACGAAGGGGATGTTGACGACCTCGCCGGCGATGCCCTCGAGGCGGGCCGAGACGTAGCTGACCAGGGGGGTGTAGAGGAAGGCGTAGAAGCACATGACGGCGACGACGTTCCAGTGGATGCCCATTTCCCGGTCGACGGTGTAGAGCAGCCAGGTCGAGACGGTGATGTAGAGGCTGGAGACGAAGAGGTAGACGCCGAAGATGAGGATGGGGGGGATGTCGCCGCGTCCTTCGGGGACGGTGCGGGCCATGCGTTCGCTGAGCGAGAGCTCCTCGTCCTGCTTGCGTCGGCGGTACTGGATGAGTCCGCGGCCGACGCTCCAGAAGCCGACGAGCGCGATGGCGAGCGCGATGCCGATGGAGAAGCTGAAGTAGAAGTCGATGTTGTTCTTGTAGAAGGTCTGCTGCATGTTGTCGCCGGGGTTCCAGGTGGTGAGGATGTCACCCTGGAAGGCGCCGAGCAGCGGGAGCCATTCGGGAAAGCCGTTGTAAAGGATGGGGTTGACGACGACGGTGATCAGCAGGCCGACGAAGCTGCCGACCATGGCCCAGAAGGGCAGGACCATGCCGAGGATGACCAGGCCCAGGTCCAGGGCGATGGCGATGGGCACGGCGTTGAGCAGCTCGGCGGTCTCGGCGGTGTAGTCGATGAAGGGCACGGGAAGGATGGTGATGGGGGCGTCGAGCAGGGCGCCGGTGACGGTGGGCAGGCCGAGGTAGATCAGGCCGAAGACCAGCCCGAGCATGGCGCCGATGGAGAAGACGCGCCAGCGCCAGTTGGCGGGTCGGCCGTCGTCCTCGGGCTCGTCGGTGGCGGAGACCTGGCTGGCGAGCTCCTCTTCCTGCTCCTCGGCCAGGGCGATGATGCCCTGGGCCTGGACCGGGGCCATGGGAAAGGGCAGGCGCTCGAGGTCGCTGGTCAGGCGGAACAGCCCGTAGCCCAGGACCATGTTGTCCAGCCGGCCGATGATCATGTTGAAGGCGATCAGGCCCAGCGCCGGCAGCCACTCCCACTGGAAGAGGCTGCGTTGGTCGAGGATTCGCGGGTCGGATGGGGCGACCCAGTCGGGGATCTGCTCGGCGACGCCGGCGGCGGTGGCGGCGTCGGAGGTGCGGTAGAACTGGGCCCAGAGCGCGCCCATGCCGCCGTGGAAGTTGCCCTCGAGCTGGGAGACGGTGACCATGATCGCGCCGGCGACATAGAAGAGGGTGAAGAGCTGGGCCTTGCGCAGGGACTTGTTGGCGCGGCGGGCGACCTCGATGAAGAGGATGACGGTGACCCACTGCGCCGCCGGCCCGACCGAGCCGGTGCCGGCGATCAGGGTCATGTAGATCGAGCCCGGGACCATGAGCAGGGCGACGAAGATGGCGCCGAGGAAGGTGGCCCAACTGAAGCCGTCCTCGAAGCTCGAGGGCGGCTCCATGAGCGAGCGGAACTCCTCCAGCTCCGCGTCCAGCCGCTGCGTCGGGGGTGGGTTGTTCGACTGCTCGCTCACCGAATCACTCCGTCAGGGCCGGGCCGGCCACCAAGGTCACCTTCCGCATTCCGCATTCTGCATTCCGCATTCTGCATTTTGAATTCTGAATTCTCACGCCCGTCCCCCCGCGGGCTCGGGTTGCGTGGTCTCGGGCTCGCTCGGCCGCTCGCCCAGGCTCTGCAAGGTCTCCATGCGGTAGCGCTCGATCAGCTCGTTGCTCAGCGTGCGCCAGAGCAGGAACTGGCGGCGCAGGTCGCGGATGAAGACCTTGTTGGAGCGGTACCAGTCGCCGCGGGCGCCGCTGATGCGGTGGACGTGGACCATGACCTCGTCGACGCCCTCGATCTCCGAGGGCACGGCGGTGAGGGTCAGGTGCTGGGTGACGCCCAGGTCGAACGGGGCCAGGGCGAGCTCGGCGGCGAGCTCGAGGTTGCCCTTGTCGTCGCGGCGGACCTGGACGTCGGTGGCGGCGAAGTTGCCCAGGCCGGCGTCGTCGTGACGGCGGAAGTGCTCGGCGAGGAAGCTGACCACGCCGGTGATGTCGTAGGCCGAGACGGTGAAGGGGAACTTCATGTGGATCTCGTCGCCCTCGGGCGCGGGCATGCGCCAGGCCCGGGCCAGGCCCGGGTTGGCGCTGCGCGAGGCGCGCATGGCGGGATAGATGGCCGAGACCATGACCGTCGCCATGACGATGCCGATGGCGAACAGCGAGTTGGTCGAGGAGTAGTTGATCGACGGCGGGTCGATCCAGCCCATGGCGGCGAGCTGCGTGGCGACCAGTGCCACCGCCTGGGCGAGCAACTGCCCGCCCATGCCGCCGACGACGGCGTAGACGGCGGCCTCGGCGAAGAAGAGCACGCCCACGTGCCCGGGCGACAGGCCCAAGGCGCTGAACGTGTAGATCTCCCGCTCGCGGTCGCTGATCGAGCCCAGCAGCGTGCCGAAGATGATCAGCCCGCCCAGCAGCACGGGCACCGCCAGCGCCAGGCCGCCGGTGACCTCGGTGAGCACGGTCAGGATCATGCGCTCGACGCCCTCGGGCCCGGCGACCCAGACGGGCATGACCAGCAGCTCGGCGAGCGCCCGGCCCTGGTCGCGGGGGTCGATGTCCTCGTCGGGGTAGAGCGTCAGCACGTGCAGGTCGCCGCCGAGCTCGCGCACGACGTCGGTCGAGGTGATGGCGACCTGGTCGGCGCTCAAGTAGGTGAAGTCGCGGTCGACCTCGTCGGCGATCAGCAGCTCGGTCTCGTCGGGGTCGTCGTCGAGCCCCTCGCCGGTGACGTCCTGGAAGTTGACCGGAAGCATCGCGTTGCGGTCGAGCTGGCGCAGGCGTTGGAGCTCGGGCCCGTCGAGGGTGCCGACGAAGGTGAGCGTGCGGCCGTCGATGCGCACGGGGTCGCCGATTTCCAGGTCGAGCAGCTCGCGGTAGATGCGTGGCAGGAACACGCCGCCGTCGGCCAGGGCCTGCTGCTTGGCGGCGAGCTCGCCCTCGCCCAGGGCCCGCGCCAGGCCCGGCCAGCGCTCGAGCTCCTCGGGCATGATGCCGAGCACGGCGTCGAGGCGCTGGGCCTGGCCGTCGGTGACGGTCGCGACGTTGATGGCGGGCTCGTCGCCGTTCTCGCGGACGCGCCACCAGTGCTCGGCCAGCAGGCCGTCGTCACCGCTGTAGCCTTCGAGCAGGCGCGTCAGGTCGTGGGGCAGGCGCGAGTAGTCGAGGTTGCGCATGAGCATGCCGCTGGGCATCAGCTCGGTGACCGGGCCCTCGTAGACGGTGCGCACGCCGATGGTGCGCGTGAACGAGGCGAAGCCCAGGATCGTGAACGTGAGCATGATCACCGTGATGGCGGTGAGCGTGGTGCGCGTCGGCCGGCGGCGCATGGTGGACATGCCCATGCCCACGGCCGCGAGCAGCGTCCCGGCGTGGCTGACGCTGGCGTCATGCACGCCCACGCGCTGGCCCTGCAAGGCGCGCAGCTCGACGCGGAACTTGCGCACGACCAGGTAGATCACCAGCCCCGAGAGCAGGATGATGGCGAAGGCGAGGAAGATGACGATGGGCGTGGCGGCGATGGCGAAGCCCGGGTGCATGAAGAACAGCAGCCCGAAGGTGACGAGGAAGGCGGCGGTGAAGCCGAGGATCCGGCCGTAGACGCTCGTGGAGCACACCAGCAGGCGTTCGAGCGCGAAGGCGAAGGGGATGGTCAGCAGCAGCAGCAGGACGATGGCGTGGACGAGGTCGTCCATGGCCTGGCGCAGCGGGCCGTAGACCTTGTGCCCCAGGGCCGCGCCCTGCATGTGGGCGGCGGTGAACTGGGCGAGGGTGACGGCGTCGTCGGCGCGGTCGGTGGCCTGGCGTGAGCGGCTGTGCAGCAGCTCCAGGTCGATGCTGCTGACGCCGCGGCTGCGCAACTGGCGCAGGCGGTGCTCGTTGAGCAGCCAGACGTCGGCCGAGGCCTGCTCGGCCAGGGGCAGCGCCGGGCCGAGCGTGGCGGCGGAGAAGCCGGCGCCGAAGGGGGGGGCGTCGGCGATGTTCAGCAGCACCGGGCCCATGGGCTGGAAGATCTTGATGCGGTCGTCGACGACGGCGTCTTCGATGTAGAAGAACGTGCTGCCGCCGAGCTGGCCCCACAGCGCCTCGTTGTCGCGGAAGCTGGCGTTGGTCGACGCCCGCAGCAGGCGCAGCAACTGCGGGCGGAGCTGGTAGCTCTGCATGCTCGTCAGCGACACGCCGCTGGCGCGGAACAACTCGACGCGGATGGCGCTGGTCAGGTTGTGATGCAGCGCGCCCTGCTGCGTGATGGCGGTGACGCGGCCGGCGTCGTCGAACAGCGCCCCGAGCGTGGCCAGGTCGTTGTGGATGTCGTTGCGAGCGGCGAGGATGCGGAACCGGCCGTTCTCGTCCACCGGTTCGAGCATGATCGGGTCGTAGTCGCGCACGAGGTCGATGTCGCGCAGCTCCGTCCAGTTGCGCTGCTGCCCGGTGCGCGGGTACACCGCCAGCAGGGCGCCGGCGGCGGGGCGATCCTCGGCCAGGCCGCCGACGACCTGGATGCCGACGTAATCGCCCCGCGAGCGGTTGTTGGCCCAGCTCTGGTGCTTGCTGCGCACCTGCGCGTTGAAGCGCGCGCCCAGCGACAGTGCCTCGGTCTCGGCGACGGCGTGCAGGAGGGCGCCGGCTTCGGCGGCGTGGGCGCGCAGGTTGCGCCAGTCCAGGCGATCGAGCGTGTCAGCGGGGTGGCCGTCGCGCGGGCGCGCGTCGTGGCCGGTCATCATCGCCAGGTTGTAGAACCCGAAGCTCCCGGCGATCGCGCCGCTGTTGACGAATGGCTGGGGGGCGAAGCTCATGCCCAGCATCGTGTCGCGCAGGGTGCGCGGCTCGAGCCGGCTGTCCTCGCCGAGCACGTCCGTGGCGCGGTTCAGCGCCGCGAGCACCCGTGTGTAGTAGCCCGGGCTGTCCGCCTGCGCGCTGGTGCCGCGGAAGTGGTAGATGCGGTGGGTCCAGTCGCCGACGACGGCGCCCCAGCGGCCGCCGCCGTCAGACAGGTTCAGCGTCGCGTGCAGGGCGACGTGGGCGTCGCCGAGCACGGCGTGGATCGCCTCGCGCTGGGCGTCGATGGCGCGGAGCTGATCGAGCTCGGCCAGGCGGTTCTCCAGGCGCTGCATCGTCAGGGACTCGAGGTCCTCGAAGATGGGTGTGAACTCGTGGCCGCGCGCCATCAGGTCCTCGCGGCTGAGCTGGGCGGTGATCTCGTCGTCGTCGATGTCCCCGGCGCGGTAGCGCTGCATGCGCAGGTAGAAGTCGCGCAGGCGATCGTGATGCAGCTCGCGGCGCACGTCGTCCCAGCGCGTGCGGCGGGCGTCCCAGCGCTGCTCCTGCTCCTCCATCGGCTCGAGGCGCGGGGGGATCTCGTTGAGTTCGCGCCGGCGCTGGTCCAGCAGCGCGACCTTGTCGCGGCGGCGCTGGCGCAACGATTCGAGCTCGTCGTCGTCCTCGGCCGCGGCGATCTCGGCCTCCAGGGCCTCGATCCGGCCGGGCAACCGCTCGACATCGGTCTCGGCGATCTCGAGCGTGCGACGCAGCGGGTCCATCTCCAGGCGCAGCACGCGGAGGCGCTGGCTCCAGTCGCCGCGGCGGGCGTCGGCGACGGACGCCAGCGTCGCCCGCAGCCGACCCGCCACGATGCGATCCTCGTCGCGGTCGTAGCTCAGCCCGTCGCGCGCCAGCCAGTCGCGCATCTGAAGCACGAAATCGTGCTCCTCGGCGTGGTACTCGCCCTGGGCGCTGACGCCCTCGTCGTCGTACTCGTCACCTTCCAGCGCCCAGTAAAACTCGCGGGCGCCCTGGTGGTAGCGGGCCTGGTTGTCAAGGAACAGCAGCACGACGTCGCGTCGCGGCGGGTCGGCGGCGATGCGCTGGGCCAGCTCCAGCAGCGCCGCGACGTTCGCCGCCGAGCGCGCGCCCGGGCTGCGTCGCGGCACGGCGCCGAAGCTGTCGTAGTGCGCGGCGAGCACGAGCGTCTCGCGCTGGTCGGCGTGACGCTCGAAGGCGGGGTCGGTGCCCTCGATGCGGGCGATGATGTTGCGGCCGAGCTTCCGCTGCCAGGAGACGTGGCTGACGACGGTGGCCTGGTCGTGGTCGCGGCGCAGGTCGAGGCCCGCCTCGGCGGCGGCGCGTTGGGCGTCGCGGTCGGCGTACAGCCGCACCTGGTTGGCGGGCACCCCCACGTGCTTGGCCTGGACGGGGGTGGCGGCCTGCTCGTGCTCGAGGAAGATCACCGCCTGGGCGCCCAGCGCGAAGGCGAGCTGCCAGTTGCGGCCGCTGTCGTAGTCCATCACGACGATCGCCCCCTCGGGCGAGCGATCCCCGTAGTCGCGCATCGCGCCGCGGCCGACGTACAGCAGCGGGCCGGTGAGCCCTTCGTCGGGCGTCGTCGGCGGGACGGTGACGTTGGGGCGCAGGGGCACCAGCGGCACGGCCACCTCGCCGACGCTCAGCTCGCAGCGCTCGATGCGCGTCTGCCAGACGGCCATGTCCAGCGGCAGCATGTCGGTGACGCCGATCCGGCTCAGCCGCTGCTCGATGTGCTCGGCCGCGTCCCACGCCTCGGCGGTGCCCGAGAGCCGATGCGGATGCGCCGTCAGCGCCGCCAGGTCGGCCTGGAACTGCGCCTCGGCGTCGTCGTCGGCGAGGGCGGCGGCGGGGCTCAGGGCGACGAGCATCGCCAGGGCGAGCGTGACCAGCGCATGCCAGGGCTTGAGCCCAGGGGCGAGTCGCGTGTCGGTGGCGCGCCGCCCGGCTTGCCGCTTCGCGGACAAGCCGTGGCACCCGGTGGGCGGGTGGTGCCACCGGGCGGACGGCACTGACAAGCTCCGCGGACTGCGCTTGTCAGTGGCACCCGGCGCCCCGATCCGCATCCGGGCAAGCATCAGGCATTTCTGCATTGGGCATTCTGCATTGTGCGTTATTCTGCTCATGCCTCGCCTCCAATGCGTCCGAGCTTGATGGTCAGGTCCTTGCGCTCTTCGACGCGTTCGACGCGGCCGTCACGGATCCACATGATGCGGTCGCAGACGTTCAGCAGGCGATGGTCGTGCGTCGAGCAGACGACGGTGACCTCGCGCTCCTTGTTGATGCGCTCGAGGATGTCGAGGATGGCCTGGCCGGTCTTCAGGTCCAGGTTGGCGGTGGGCTCGTCGGCCAGGAGGATGCGCGGCTGGTTGCTCATGGAGCGGGCGATGGCGGTGCGCTGCTGCTGCCCGCCGGACATCTCGATGGGGCGGTGGTCCCAGCGGTCGGCCAGGCCCACGAGCGCCAGCAGCTCCATGCCGCGCTTGCGTGCCTGCTCGGGCTGCACGCCGGCGAAGGTCATGGGCACGGTGACGTTCTCGAGGCAGGTCATGTAGCTGATGAGGTTGTAGCTCTGGAAGATGTAGCCGATCTTGCGGCAGCGCAGGAAGGCGAGCTCGACGGCCGAGAGCTGGGCGACGTCGACCTCGTCGATGAGGATGCGGCCCTTGGTCGGCGAGTCCAGGGCGCCGATCATGTTGAAGTAGGTGCTCTTGCCCGAGCCGGACGGGCCCATGACGGCGATCAGCTCGCCGCGGCGGATCTTCGAGTCCACGCCGCGCAGGGCGTAGGTGGTGGCCTCGCCCTCGCCGTAGCGCTTCTCCAGGCCCAGCGTGCGGATGATGGTGGCCCGGTCGTCGCCGGTGTCGGCGGCGGCGGCCTGCTCGTGGACGTTCGTGGTGGTCGGCTCAGTCATGCACGCTTCCGTAGCGGACGTTGCGGTGCGGCCCGCGGACGCTGTTACTCGACCCGCATCGCCTCCATGGGCGCCAGGCGGGCGGCGACCCAGGCCGGGCCGATCGCGGCGAAGGCCGCCAGGGCCACGCCGATCACGAGCGACATCGCCGCGGCGATCGCCACCTCGTCGATGACGGTGCTGGCGCCGCCGAGCAGCCCGCCATACTCGACCGCGCCGCGCAACAGCGCCAGCAGGGAGCCCAGGATCACGCCGATCACCCCGCCGACGAGGCCCTGGATGACGGCCTCGAAGACGAACATCATCATCACGAACCCGTCCATGGCGCCGAGGCACTTCATGGTGGCGATCTCGGTGAAGCGCTCGGTCACGGACATGAGCATGGCGTTGGCCACGCCCACGACGCAGACCATGAACGACAGGCCGATCAGCCACATCGTCTGCGCGGGAAGGCCGAACAGCCCCTGGCGTGGCTGGATGTTGATGTCGGTGACGACGGCGTCGAGGCGCTGCTCGCGGCGGTAGTCGCGCGCCAGCGCGGTCAGGTGCTCGCCGTCGGCGAGCTGCGGCGGGGCGGTGGCGTCGGCGAGGACGGAGGCGAACCAGTCGCCGCGCCCGCCGGCGACGTAGCGCAGCGTCGCGTCGTAGGTCACGTCGCCGGGCGAGATGTTCATTCGCCGGGCCACGGCCGCACGCACGTCCGGCTCGGTCATCAGCTCGGTCAGCCGGTCCATGTCCCTGGCGCGGCGGGCGAAGGCGCCGACGGCGTCGAGGCGTTCGTCGTCGACGGCGAAGCCCAGCTCGCGCAGGGTTTGGCCCAGGCCCGCCGGCCGATCGATGAACAGCTCCCGCGGCGAGCGGTCGGGATAGGCCCGGTCCAGGGCAGCGATGGCCTCGCGGTGGCCCTGGTGGATGGCGGAGGCCGCCTCGAGCAGCCGCGGCCGGCGCTCGTCGATCAACTGCTTGAACGCGGCCATGTCGCCCAGCGGCGGGCGCACGCCCAGCTCCTCGACGTCGTCGGCGAAGCGCTGCCAGCGATCGGCGTCGCGCAACCGCGCGAACAGGCCCTCGGCCTCGACCTCGCCCATCAGGCGGACCCGCTGCGCCAACGGCAGGCTGATCAGATGCTCGCGCGCCGCGGCCCGGTCGCGGGCGGCGTCGACGACCTCGGCGAACGCGGCTTCGTCCAGCCCCGACCAGGCCTGGTACTCGGCCAGGCGGGCGTCGTCGTCCTCGGCCAGGCGGTCGACGATCGACGCGGTGGCGTCGGGGCTGGTGACGCGGGTGAGGATCTGGCCCAGGGACCGGCTCTCGCGCAGCTCGCGCGCCGCCTGCAGCTCCGTCTCGTGCGCCAGCAGCCCGTAGGCCAGCATGTGCACCAGGAACGCCACCGCCAGGGCGAGGATGGCGACGGTGATCATGGAGCGGAACAGGCGATAGGACATGCCCGACAGCGCCAACTGGAAGCACCGCCGGGGCCCGAGCTTGACCTGCTGCCTCGCCTCGATCGGCTTCATGCGTCCTCACTCCGCGAGCCCGGGGCCGGGGGCATCACCATGACCATCAGCTTGCGCTTCAGGAGCGTGCCAAGGTACTCCATCACCGCGACGCGCGCCTCGTGGAAGCGCAACTGGTGGCGTGCGGCGAACTTCTCCACGATCTCCTCCGTTCGCCGCTTGCCGTTGCACAGCCGCCACAGCTCCTGGCCCTGCTCGTCGAGCAGGTAGCGCTTGCGATCGCGGAACTGGCAGAACCAGCTCAGCGGCGGGCCCATCCACCAGCGCTGCTGGATGGGCACTTCCACGAGCAGCGTCTTGCCGTGCTGCTTGACGCGCACGGCCTGGTTGACCACCGGCACCGCGTCGAGCAGGTGTCGGCTCGCCCGGCGCTGGACGCGGGCCAACTCTTTTCCTTTCAGCCGTTTAGCCATCTGCCCGGCTCCTCGCGACGACCGCAACAGCCTACCCGAAAACCTCCCTCGCCCGCCACCGCCGTCGCCATCGGGATCCCGCCGTCGACCTCCGGCAGGGCCGCCGGGGCCTGACGGGCACCCGGCCCGCGCGACGGGGCCGACATCCGCGTCAACTGGTACACCGCGTTCTCGCGCTGGCAATGCCAGATCACGTCCTCGCGGCGGCGAAGCCGACCGGCGTAACGTCGCAGCCGCGTGCCCTGCTCGTCCGAGATCGCCCGCACGGCGTTGTGCGGCGGGTGGTGGGCCGCGGCCATCTCGAAGTCCACGTCGCGGCCAAGGGCCTTGCGCAAAAGGGCCTCGGGGCCCTTGTACCAGCTCGAGGCCATGCCCATCCGCCGCACGACCAGCTCGGGGCCGGCGACCTCCATGCCGGCGGCGCTGCGCTGCTTACGCCCATCCTTGCTCGCGGGTTTGAAGCGCAGGGAGGCGTCGGCGGGGTTGACCTGCACGGTGTCGAGGCGCCAGCCGGGCGGGGCGTGGACCTCCAGGTCGAAGGCCCGCCAGCGCGCGGCCTCGCGGGCCCGGCTCAGCACCGCGATGCCGGTCAGCAGCTCGCGCAGATCGGGGCCG
>SKPT01000155.1 GCA_007119405.1 Phycisphaeraceae bacterium | reverse complement strand
TCCGCTTCCGCGAGCCCGGCGGGGTCCACCGCGTGGTGCTCGCGGCCATCCGGCAGCGGCTGCTGGGCGCCGACCTGACGCCGCGGGCGAGCGTGCCCGCCGCGGGGCAGGCGCCATGGTCGGCCCCGCTGGCGGGTGGGGCCGGCTACGGCGGCGAGCAGGGGCGGATCTTTGAGGCCGGCCGCGGCGGGGGTGGCGGGGCGGCCTTCCCCGAAGGGGGCGGGGAAGGCAGTGGCGGCGTAAGTGGTGGAAGCAGCGGGGCCTGGCAGGGGTCGGCCGATGCCTTCGTCGACTATTTCCGCCGCATGGACCCCACACAGAAGGGCTTCGTCTACCAGCAGGTGCGCCAGGCCCTGGAGCAGGAGAACCCGTCGCTGCTGGGCGGGGCCGATGCGCCCGCGGGAGCGGACAGGGCCCCGGAGACAGGACTGTCGCGGGAGCGGATCCTCCAGGTTCACGAGAGCTACGTGGTGACGCAGGATGAGCAGGGGCTGCTGATCGTGGACCAGCACGCTTTGCACGAGCGGGTGATGTTCGAGCAGCTTCACCGGCGGGTGCTGGGCGAGGGCCGCAACCTCGAGAGCCAGCGGCTGCTGATGCCCGTCGTGCTCCAGGCCGGGCCCAACCGGCAGGCGGTGCTTGAGTCGCTCGCCCCGCTGCTGGGCCGCATCGGCGTGGAGCTGGCCCCGATCGGTCCGCAAGCTGTGGGCGTGCAGGGGTTTCCGAGCTTCCTGTTCGACCGCGGCGTCGAGCCCGAGCCGTTCCTGGAGGAGTTGCTGGACAAGGTCGAGGCCGGCGAGATCGACCCGTCTGAGGCCAGTGCCGGCGAGGCGGCGCTTCACGAGGTGCTGGACATGATGGCCTGCAAGGCGGCGGTCAAGGCGGGCCAGCACATGACCGAGGCGGAGCTCGCCGCCCTGCTCGCCCAGCGCCACGAGGTCGAGCGGTCCAGCAACTGCCCGCACGGCCGCCCCACCGCCATCCGTTTGACATTGCAGGAGTTGGAGAAGCAGTTCGGCCGGCGGGGATGAGCGGGGTTCCGGGTATCGGGTTCGGGGTTCGGGGATCGGGGATCCGCAGACAGGAAGGGGTTCGGGGGGGCGTGGCCTGAACGGTTGGTGGCACCCCAGCCGGGCCGGTCTGCGGATCCCCGAACCCGGAACCCCGAACTCCCCCTTGACGGCCGGCTCACAAAGGCTATCCTTATGCGTCTGCCCCGCTTCATGGGGTGGGTATTGGCCTGTGCGCCGGCATGAGCCTGCACGCAATATGCAAGTTCCAGGCCGCAGCACCCGATAGCTAGTGTTGTGTTATCGGTGGGTCCGACAGGTGGCGACGCCCCCCGCCGGTTCCTGAGCTTCATCCGTAGCCCTTTGATGGGTCAGCCATGCATGGCCGCGCCGCCGCGGCCCGGAGAGGATCGACCATGAGCACCGCGACGACCAGCACCGCCACCAAGGGCAGGCTCAGCCGACTGGAGCGCACGCGCAACTTCGGCATCTGCGCCCACATCGACGCCGGCAAGACCACGGTCACCGAGCGTGTGCTCTATTACACGGGCAAGACGTACAAGATGGGCGAGACCCACGAGGGCACCGCCACCATGGACTTTCTCGAGGATGAGCAGACCCGCGGCATCACGATCCAGTCCGCCGCGACCACCTGCCCCTGGGACAAGGACGGCGTCGAGTACGTCTGCAACCTCATCGACACGCCCGGCCACGTCGACTTCACCATCGAGGTGGAGCGCTCCATGCGCGTGCTCGACGGGGCGGTCGTCGTCTTCGACGGCAAGGAAGGTGTCGAGGCCCAGTCCGAGACCGTCTGGCGACAGGCCGAACGCTACCGGGTTCCGCGCATCTGCTTCGTCAACAAGATGGACAAGCTCGGGGCGGACTTCAACTTCAGCTTCGGCACCATCGGCGAGCGGCTGGGCGCCAACGCCGTGGCCGTGCAGATCCCCATCGGCGCCGCCGACACCTTCGAGGGGATCGTCGACCTGCTGACCATGCGGGCGTACTACTTTTCGGCCGAGGAGCTGGGCGCCAAGGTCGAGCAGCGCGAGATCCCCGAGCACCTGCGTGACGAGGCGGACAAGTGGCGCGCCGCCCTGGTCGAGAAGGCCGCCGAGCTCGACGACGCGCTGACCGAGAAGTACCTGATGGACGAGCCGATCTCGCCCGAGCAGATCCGCGCCGCCCTGCGCAAGGGCACGCTGGCCCGCGAGGTCCAGCCGGTGTTCTGCGGCTCGGCGCTCAAATACATCGGGGTCCAGCGGCTGCTCGACGGCGTGGTCGACTACCTGCCCAACCCCACGGAGGTGCCCGAGGTCCAGGGCACGGCCGTCAACGACAAGACGCAGAAGCTGACCCGGCCCCACGACCACACCGCGCCGTTCTCGGCGCTGGTGTTCAAGGTCGTCTCCGACGCCCACGGCGACCTGACGTACGTGCGCATCTACTCGGGTACGCTCGCCAAGGGCACGCGGGTGCTCAACTCGGCGACCGGCAAGCGCGAGATCGTCAGCCGCATCTTCGAGATGCACGCCAAGGAGCGCATCAGCCGCGACGAGACGTGGGCGGGTGAGATCGTGGCGCTGGTGGGGCTGAAGAACTCGGGCACGGGCGACACGCTGTGTGATCCCAACGAGCCGATCATCCTCGAGCGCATGGAGTTCCCCGAGCCGGTGATCTCCATGAGCATCG
>SKPT01000266.1 GCA_007119405.1 Phycisphaeraceae bacterium | reverse complement strand
CGCCCGAGCTGAGCGAGTCTGCGAGCGAAGCTCGGGATTTCGCCCGCGCGCCCGGCCCGGTCCTGCCCGGTCCGGCTTGCAGGCCCCCGCCGACACCACTAAACTCGCCGCTTTGGCGTGAGGGCTGCGCGTGCGCTTTGAGCTTATCGATCGCGTGCTGGAGCGGGGGGCGCGGAGCCTGACGGCCGTCAAGACCGTGAGCCTGGCCGAGGAGTACCTGGCCGACCATTTCCCCGGCTTCGCCGTGCTGCCCGGGGTGCTGATGCTCGAAGCCATGGTCCAGGCCGGCCGGGCCCTGGCCGCGGACCTGGACCCGCCCGTGCCCGCGCCGCTGGTCCTGGCCGAGGTCCGCAACGTCCGCTACGGCCAGATGGTCCGCCCGGGCCAGGCCCTGCACGTGCAGGTGACCCTGCGCCAGCGCGACGGCCAGGAGCTCAGCCTCGAAGGCCGCGGCAGCGTCGACGGCCAGCTCGCCGTCGCCGGCCGCTTCCGCCTCACGCCCGCAACCGCCTGAAACGCAACCGGAGACATACACGATGGCGATGACGCAGGACGAAGTCTTCTCCAAGGTCCAGGAGGTGCTCGAGGACGCCCTGGGCGTCGACGAGGACGAGGTCACCCCCGACGCCAAGCTCGTCGACGACCTCGGCGCCGAGTCCATCGACTTCCTCGACATCGCCTTCCGCCTCGAAAAAGCCTTCAACATCAAGATCGAGCAGTCCGAGCTCTTCCCCGAGTCCGTGCTCAACGACCCGACCTACGTCCAGGACGGCCAGGTCACCGACGAAGGCCTCGACGAGCTGCGCAAACGCCTGCCCCACGCCGACCTGTCCGAGTTCGAGCAGTCACGCCAGGTCGAGGACTTCGCCAACGTCTTCACCGTCGACGCCATCGTCAAGTTCGTTCAGAGCAGGCTCGGCGCCGCCGCGGAGTGAGCCACCGCGCCACGCTCGCCCCACCGGGCCGCTCGCGGCTTCGCGAAGCCGCAGGCGGCGTGACTTGCAGCCACAACTCTTATGCGCTGGATCTGGATCGACCGCATCATCGAGCTGGAGCGCGGGCAGCGCTGCGTGACGCTCAAGAACGTCACCGCCGCCGAGGACGTCCTGCACGACCACTTCCCCGCCACCGCCGACCGACCCGCCCTGCCCCTGATGCCCAACACCCTGGTCATCGAGTCCATGGCCCAGACCGCCGGCATCCTCGTCGGCCACGCCCGCGATTTCCAGGAAAAGGTCATCCTCGCGAAGATCACCCGCGCCACCTTCACCGCCTCGCCGCCCCCGGGCTACACGCTGCGCCACACCGCCACGCTCGACCGCATCGACGACAACGGCGCCGCGACCACCGGCCGCACCGAGCTCATCGACCCCGCCACCGGCGTCGCCACCGACCTCGCCCACATCGAGCTCATGTTCAGCCACATCGACCACAACCGCGCCGGCCTGGCGTTCCCCGAACACAACTTCGTCTTCACCGATCAGTTCATGTCCTTGATCGACCAGTTCATGGCGAACAACGCACCCTGATGAACATCGTCTAACCGCGAAGAGGCGAAGCTCGCGAAGGCCGCGAAGGGCGACGCCTTCATGCCCCCCTCCCTCCGGGAGGGGCAGGGGGAGGGTGCCTCCGAACGCCTTGCGTGACCGTTTCGCGCATGTCGCGTGGGAGCCGGCGGTGGGGCGTGATGAGGACGCACGGCGGCAGGAGACACCCTCCCCCGGCCCCTCCCGGGGGGAGGGGGTAAAGCCATCCCCCTTCGCCTGCTTCGCTGCTTCGCGGTTTTCATGCAGTACACTGTCCACTTCGTGCTTTGTTCGTGAATCTTGCGCCGTCATGGCGCCGCGGAGTCTGGCATGAGCGTCGGCCGGGTCCATCGCCTGCTGCGATTGATCACCATGCTCCAGAGCGGGCGGGCGCGCACCAGCGCCGATCTCATGGCCGAGCTGGGCATCAGCCGGCGCACGCTCTTTCGCGACCTGAAGATGCTCCAGCAAGCCGGCATCCCCTACTACCACGAGCCGGGCAACGGCTACCGCCTGGCCAGCTCCTTTTTCCTGCCGCCGGTGAGCCTGACCATGCCCGAGGCCCTGGGGCTGATGCTGCTGAGCAAGCTCGCCGCCCAGCAGCGCGATCGCCCGCTGATCGCCCCGGCGCTGTCCGGGCTCTACAAGCTGCTGAGCACCGTGCCCGAGCCGATCCGCTCCGCCGGCGCGGAGATGATGGCCAACGTCTCGCTGAACCACACCGCCCAGCTCCTGCCCACCGAGCGCGAGGCCGACGCCTACCTCCTCCTTCAGCAGTGCGTCGACGAGCAACGCGCCTGCCGCGTCGTCTACCGCTCGCCCGTCGAGCCCGAGCCCATCCGCACGCGCCTGGACCCTTACGCCCTGCACTTCGCCAACCGCGCCTGGTACACGCTCGGGCTCAGCCACGCCCACGACGAGGTGCGCCTCTTCAAGCTCGCCCGCATCGAGCAGATCGAGCTCGCCGGCCGACGCTTCGACCGCCCCAAACGCTTCAGCGTCGCCGACAAGCTCGGCAGCGCCTGGCAGCTCATCCCCGAAGGCCGCGAGCACGACATCGAGCTCGAGTTCTCCGCCCTCGTGGCCATGAACGTCAGCGAGGTCCGCTGGCACCGAAGTCAGCAGCACGAGATCCTGCCCGACGGCCGATGCCGCATGCGCTTCCGCGTCGACGGCCTG
>SKPT01000433.1 GCA_007119405.1 Phycisphaeraceae bacterium | reverse complement strand
CTGCGTCGCATCGAGCGAATGATCCGGAGCCTGGACGTGCCGGGGCACGATCGCCCGGTCACCAAGATCATCCGCCTCGAGCACAACGACGCCGCGTGGCTGGCACGACTCATCCGGACAATGCTCGGCGGCGAGGCGCGGCAGCCGCCGACGCCGCGCGGCCAGCCGGGGTTGCGCGTGGCGGCGCAGTTCCGCGGCCAGCAGCCGCAGGCGACGAGCATGAGCCTGCAGACCGACCAGGGCGAGGTCGTGCTCATGCCCGAGCTGTCACGCAACTGGATCATTGTCGTCGCCCCCCAGCCGGTGCTCGAACGCATCGACGCCTGGGTCGCGGAGCTGGACACCGAAGAGGAGCGGCCGACCGATTTCGTGATGGTGCGCATCCGTCATGCGGACGTGGCGCAGCTCGCCCAGCAGCTTCAGCAGGCGATCGAGTCGCTGCCCAATCGCGACCTCGCCGAGACGGTGCGCATCGCGCCGTTCCCGTCGTCGCGGCAGGTGCTGGTGTTCGGCTCGCGGCGCGGGCGCGAGCTGGTGCTGGGGCTGATCGATGAGCTGGACCTGGCGGACGCCGGCCACCGCGTCATGCACATGTTCGAGGTCCGCCACGCCGACGCCAGCGAAATCGCCGACAACATCGAAATGCTCTTCACGCCCCAGCGGCCGGCGGGCATGTCGCAATGGATGTGGGCGCAGCAGGCGGGCCAGGATCACGGCATCCGCGTGACCGTCAACGCGCGGCGCAACACCGTGACGGTCTTCAGCGACGCCGAGACGATCGAGCGCATCAAGGAGCTGATGCCCGAGTGGGATCGGCCGCTCTCGGCCGAAGACGTCGAGCCGCGAATCTATCGCCTCGAGCACGCCGACCCGCGCGAGCTGCGCGACATGCTCGACGGGATCTTCAGCGAGCAGAGCTCCGCGCCGACGAGCTTCTTCCAGATGCTCTACGGCGGGGGCCAGCAGGACGCGCCGCCGGTCGGTCGGCTCGCGGGGCAGTTCGGGTTCGAGGCGATGGCGGGGGCGCGGCAGTTGATCGTCACAACGCCGCACCCGGAGAACTTCTACGTGATCGATCGGCTGATCGAGCGGCTGGATCAACCGCAGGAGGCGGGCCTGCCGCGCATCGTCGAACTCAGCCACGCCTACGCCGAGGACGTCGCCGAGCAGCTCAACACGATGCTCGCGGAGTCGGGCACGCTGGCGGAGCTCGACCGGACGCGGCGCCGCCTGTCGACGCGGGCGCGCGGCGAGAGCGTCATCGACGTGACACGCGACGCGCCGGCACCGCAGAGCGAGAGCGAGGATGACGTGGATCCCGGCCGCATGCCGTTCTGGTGGCAGCAGTCGTCGCGCCAGCCGGAGGACGAGACGTCGACGAGCAACCTGATCGGCAAGATCCGCGTGGTGCCGATCGCGCGGCAGAACGCGCTGCTCGTCCTCGCGCCGCCCGCCTACGCCGAGCCCGTGCGCCAGCTGGTCGACGATCTGGATCGACCCGGCCGGCAGGTGGTCATCCACGCCATCGTCGCCGAGATCCAGCACGACGACGCGACCACGCTGGGCGTGCGCCTGGCGTCCGACCCGCGCCTCTTCGACGACCCGCGCCTCCAGGACCAGGCGATCCGCGGCTCCGGGCAGGCCAACTGGTCCGACATCTTCGGCGGCACGTACACCGTCGGCGGCGAGGAGACCGCACGCGGCGTGCTCGACGCCAACTTCAACGTCCACGCGCTCATCCAGTTCCTCATGCGCGAAATGTCCATGCACATCCTGCTCGAGCCCAGGCTCTACACCGCCGACAACAAGGAAGCCGAGTTCTTCGACGGCCAGGACATCTCCGTGCAGACCTCCGCCCAGTTCACGCCGGAAGGGACGCAGAACTTCGGCTTCGCCTACGCGTTCGTCGGCACACGCCTGCGCGTGCGCCCGCACATCACGCAAAACGGCGACGTCGACCTGCACGTGAACCTGGAGCTGTCACGCGTCGTGCCCGGCGAACGCTTCCTCGGCAACCCGACAATCGACCGCCGCGAGACCAACACACAGGTGGTCATCGGCAACGGCGAGACCGTGATGCTCTCGGGCATCATCGAGCAGGAGGAGTTCCGCGCCGTGCGCAAGCTGCCGCTGCTGGGCGACATCCCGCTGCTGGGGTTCCTCTTCCGCAACACCGACACGGGCTATCGCAACCGCGAGATCATCGCGTTCATCACGCCCCACGTCGTCACCGCGGGCACCGACGAAGCCAGCGAGATGAGCGAGGAGCATCGCGGCGAGCTGGATCGGCTGCGCCGCGGGTTGCCGGAGCACTTCCACCGGCCGGGCGGCGATGTTGAAGAGGAGGCGGCGGAGGCGGATGAGTGATCGGCCTGGGCGGAGGTTGTGCGTATGACGGCGGTGGTTCGGAAATCCCGCCCTTCGCTTGCGGGCTCGCTCAGGACGGGCGTCGCGGTGGTGGTGGTGGTGGCGGCGTTGATGGGTGGTGGGTGTCAGGGGCCGGGGGATCGTGATGCGCGGGGGGAGGGCGCGCGTGAAGGTGACGAGAGCGGTGACGGGCCGCGGCCGGTGGGCACGAGCAGCTATCGGCATTATCGATTGAACATTGAACCGGTGGGCGTAGTGCCACACGCCGGGCCCGACCTGCCCGCCATCTCGGGCGACGGACGCTGGATGGCGTGGGTGGAGACGGATGAGGCGGCGAATGAG
>SKPT01000500.1 GCA_007119405.1 Phycisphaeraceae bacterium | reverse complement strand
GCCTGCAACTGGTGCACCTACGCCGGGGCAGACATGGCGGGCACGCTGCGACTGGCCTATCCGCCCAACGTGCACATCCTACGACTGCCCTGCACCGGGCAGATGAACGCCCTCTACGTGCTCAAGGCGCTGGAACAGGGCGCTGACGGTGTGATCGTCTCGGGCTGTCATCCCGGGGACTGCCACTACTCCCGGGGCAACCTGCTGGCCCGGCGGCGGGCCGCGGCCATGCGCCAACTCCTGCACCTCTTGGGCGTGGACCCGCGTCGACTGCACTTTGCGTGGGTCTCGGCCTCGGAAGGTGCCAAGTGGGCCAAGCTCGTCAGCGACGTGGTGGACGAGGTGCGCCAGGCCGGGCCCATAGGAAGCTGGACGCGTAACGGCGCCAGCGCAGTGGGCGGACCGCCGCTGGCGTTGCCGCCACGTCCGACAGCGCCGCGCGACCGGCCGGCGACGGAGCACAACCGCGCCGTGCGCGAGCACCTGCAAGGCCTGGCCCGCCAGTTGCTCGAGTCCGGCCAGGCCAGAAAGGTCATCGGTTACCAGCGCGTCAACGGCCGGAGCGTGCCGGCGATGATCACCGATGCGTCGCAGGTCAATGCGTTGACGTGGGACGACGCGTGCC
Source organism: Phycisphaeraceae bacterium (assembly GCA_007119405.1). The sequence continues at coordinate 2,087 of SKPT01000500.1, read as the reverse complement.
ACGCCAACCTGGCCACCTACCTGAGGCGCGACACGCTGGCCAGCGCCGCGGCCGAAGCGTCCTCCAACGGCAAGGTCCAGCTCTCAGTCGAGGGTCAGCAGGTCAAGTCCACCGCCACCGGGGCCGCCGGAACCGTGGCGGTGGTCCTCAAGCCGTGCGACGCACGCTCGATCGTCACCTTGCTCCAGGAGGGGCAGCTGCAACGACAGCGCGTCTGCATCATTGGCGTTCCATGCCAGGGGACATGGCACGGCGAGCAGTTGGCGGGCAAGTGCTACGCCTGTCCCGGTGGCGTCGCGGAGCTGGCCGACTACACCGTTACCGCCGAGGGCGCGACCCCGGGCCGGGCGCAAGGCCAAGGCGCGGCGGCCACGGCCAACGACCCGCGCCTGGCCGAACTCGAAGCGATCTGGCAAGCCGAGCCCGCCCAGCGCTGGGCGTTCTGGCAGCAGCAGCTTCGCCTGTGCCTGCGCTGCGATGCGTGCCGGGCGGTGTGCCCGATGTGCTACTGCCAGAGCTGCGTGACGGAGAAGCACCGCCCGCAATGGATTTCACCGGCCCCCGACGCCATAGGCAACACGGCGTGGAACTTCATCCGCGCTTTTCACCTCGTCGGCCGGTGCGTCGGCTGCGACGCGTGCGCCGCGGCGTGCCCGGCGGAAATCCGGCTGGACCTGATCAACTTCGCCTTGGCCCGCGAGATCGAGCAGCGCTTCGGCTACCGTGCTGGCGAGGACGCCGACGCCTCGCCCCCGCTGGCGACCTACACGCCCGACGATCCGCAGGAGTTCATCCGATGAGCCGCGACGACGGGACGAGCTATCTGCTGACCGAGACGCAACTGCGGGCCTGGCTCGACGAGCTGATCGCCGACGACTGGCAGCTCGTCGCACCGGTGGTGGACGCCGGCCCGCCGCGCTTCGAACCCGTCACGCACGCCGGGCAGGTCGCACTCGATGCCGCGCCCGGCCCGCCCACGCGCTGGTCGGCCAAGGAATACCTCTTACCGCGGCAGGAGACGCTGCTGCACTACGCCGCATCCGGGGCCGGCGTGGAGATCACGGCGCCGCCCGCCGACGCCCGGCCGCGCGTGCTCTTTGGCCTGGCGCCGTGTGACGCCGCCGGGCTTCAGCGCCTCGCGGCGACGTTCGAGACCGGGCCCGGCGACCCGTACTTCCAGGCTCGACGCCAGTCCACGGCGATCGTAAGCCTGGCATGCCGCGCCGCCGGGCCGATGTGCTTCTGCACGGCCGTGGGCGGCTCGCCCGGTGGCCAGGGCGGTAGCGACGTACAGTTGCTTGCCGTACAGATCCAGGGTGAGTCGGGTTTCATCCTGCGTCCGCTCACGGACAAGGGGGCGCGGCTTGTCGAGGCCAGCAGCGACGCGTGGTCGGCGTGCTCACCGGAGCTTGAGGCCAGCGCCGAGCAGCGCTTGCGGCAGGTGGAGGAAACGATCAGCCGCGAGACGCTGCCCGCGGCAACGCCGGGGCTTCTGGAGCAGGGCTTCGACGACGAGGTCTGGCAGGAGTTGGCCGATCCCTGCCTGGGCTGTCGCGTGTGCACCATGGTCTGCCCCTCGTGCTCGTGCTTTGACGTCTACGACGAGGGTACGGCCGCGTGCGGCCAGCGCTGCCGGTGCTGGGACGGCTGCACGCAGGCGCTGTTCACCGCCCATGCGACCGGGCACAACCCGCGGCCGACGCAGGCGGCCCGCTTGCGCCAGCGGGTCATGCACAAGTTCTCCTACTTCCCCAGCGAGCACGCGGGGCGGTCGATGTGCGTCGGCTGCGGGCGCTGCGCCGTCTCGTGCCCGGCAGGCCTGGATCTGCATCAGACGGTCATGCGCGTCCTGGAACGCACCGCCAGCGCGGAGGGGGCCGGCCATGCCTGAGAACGCCTACATGCCGCGCTCCGCCAAGGTGCAGTGGATGCGCGACGAGACGCCGGACGTGCGGACGCTCGGCCTGGTGCTGGAGGACCCCGCCTCGGCCACGCGCTTCCAGTGGCGGGCCGGGCAGTTCGCACTCTTCTCCGTGTTCGGCGCCGGCGAGTGCGTGTTCACCCTGGCCAACAGCCCGACACGCCGG
>SKPT01000367.1 GCA_007119405.1 Phycisphaeraceae bacterium | reverse complement strand
GTCGGTATTCGCCGCTCTTTTATTATCTCGGTGATGATGTCGGCTACGTGGCCATGCACGCCGACGCGTGCTGGAGCCCGTTCTGCGTCGAAGCCTTCGCCGACTGGGCGAAGGACCGCCACGAGGTGATCGACCGGATCAACCTCTCATGGGACACGGCTATTGAGGCGTTCGATCAGATTGAGCCGATCCGTCGGGCGGACGTGCTGAGCCCGCCTGAGGGGCGATCTGAAGCGGGCTCCCTGGCGCACTGGCTGGACCATCACCGCTTCACGGATGCAAAGGTTGCCGGATGGTGGCGCGAGCTGGCCGGGGCGATCGCCGAGATCGCCCCGGAGGTGCCCGCCAACATGGGATCCTCGATCGTGGGCTGGCCTTGGCCCGGCAGTGGGTTCGACTTCTGGCAGCTCGCCGCGGATAAAGACCTCGTGTTCCAGTATCCGAATCCCTGGGTTCACGAGATCTTCCGCTCCGCAAGGGCGCCGCAGGCGCTCCACGGCACGTGGTACGGCGGCTACGGCTTGTACAACTACCGGCCATATTACGATCAGGAGTTCTTTCCCTGGTGGAGTGTGCTGCGCGGGATCAACCTTCATGGCCTGTACTATGGCGGGCAGAGTGCCCGATCCAGCTGGTTTGCCGAGCGCCTCTTGGCGCCGGATCTGAGCCCATTGGATGGCTTTGAGCGGACGCTCGAGAACCTCAAGGAGCTCCAGGCCGGCCCGGCGAAGCTGCTGCTCAACGCCCGGCGCGCCAATGACGGCATGGCCATGGTCTATTGCTCCAACAGCCAACACGCCACGATCGTCTTCAGCGACGGCCTGCCGAGGCGCCCCGAATGGCAGGGGCAGATGACCGCCTCGCACAGCTACCTGTACATGCAGAGCTGGGAAGGCACCTACTACCTGCTGCGCGATCTGGGTTACAGCCCGGACGTGATTCCCGCGGCTGCCCTGGCCGACGCGGAGGCACTGCGCGAGCATCGCGTGATCGTGCTGCCGTTGACCCTCGTGCTCGACGAGGCGCAGGCTGATGCTCTGCGGCAGTTCGTGCGCGACGGCGGCAAACTGATTGCCGACACCATGCCCGGCCTTTTCGATGGTACCGCCCGCACCGACCACGGCGGCATGCTGGCGGATGTGTTCGGTGTGCATCGCGATGGTGGCCGCGATGGGGCAAACATTGCACTCGATGGCCTGCACACCGCGGACGCCATGGCGCTGGGCCATTGGGCCGTAGACGGGGCGACGGTCCAGGCCGGCGCAGATTACCGTGTCCGTTCGGACGGTGGCAGCGTTGCCCTGATGAGCCACCGTTACGGCGACGGGCGAGCGGTGCTGCTGAACATCCTGACGCGGGACTATCAGATCGCACGGGTCGAAGGCACGGAAATGCCGCTTCGCGATCAGGTGGCCGCGTTGTTGGCTTCCGTGGGGCTCGAACCGGCCGTCGACATCGAGGTTTCCAGCCGGGGCCGCGATGCACCCCATCGGGCCCAGGTGACCGAAGTGGCACGCTACGATCTGGACGGCGGTCATTACGTGGCACTGCTGCGCCATCACAAGCTGCGGCCTGACGACGTGATCTACATGGCCGATCTGCGCCCCAAGCCGGTATGGATTACGTTTGATCACGAGGCGCACATCTACGACGTGCGGCGAGGGATGTACCGCGGCTTCTCCGATCGGGTGGAGACGGTGCTTTACCCGGCCCGCACGGCCCTGTATGCGCTGCTGCCCTACGAGGTGCGAGATCTCATTCTGCAGGCCAGTGCTGAGACGACGTCATTTCTGGTTGAAGGCGAGATCCAGGCCGGCGACGTCGATGCCGAGCCGGTGGCCCATGTGCTTCACGTTCGCGTGTTCGAGCCCGATGGCCAGGAGCGGCGGGAGCTGCGGCGCAACATCGTCGCCGAGTCCGGCCGCTTTTCCGAGCGGTTCTTTGTCGGTTACGCCGCGGAGCAGGGCCAGTGGTACGTGACGGTACGCGACGTGGCCAGCGGCATCCAGCGGCGGATCGTGGTCGGCTTGAACCCCCGGCAACAACCCGGGCAATAACGGCGGCCGGGGACGGCCGCGATCCACACCAGGCGCGAGAGCAAATCATGAGACAATGGATCCATGCATTCCTGCCGCTGCTGCTGGCCGCCTTGACCGTTGGCGGTCCCGTGGCGCCGGCCCAGCCAGCCGACCCGCCCGGGCACGCCTATCGCACGGACCTCGGAGAGATCTATCGCCCCGCCGCCGAGGAGCGGATCTTCGCCAACGAGGCCTTCCAATGGGATCATGTGCCGGACGACCTGAGCCGCGGGCCGGCGCTGCGCGTGCCGCTGAACCAGGAGACGATCCGGATCGAGGTGGCGCGGCCCGGGTATCTCATCGCCGTGTTGTGGGCATGGGACTTCGGGTTCCTCGCCCACCTGCCCGATACCGAAAGATTGCATGGCTGGCAGGCGTGGCATCGCGATGCCCCGATGCGCGTGGCGGAGGCGCCCCGCCCCTTCAATCCCCCGCGCATGTACCGTCGACCAGTCACGCCGGGTGTCCATGAGCTGACGCTGGCCGAATACTTCGGCCAGTGGGTGCTGGTCGGCTTCCAGGAGGACGGTGACGTTGCGGCAAGCCCCGCCTCGCCCGGTCTGTCACTGGAGGGTGGCCGGACCGCCCATCACGTTGTCGCCCCGGGCGCGGAAGTGCGGATTCACTCCGCCGGCGAGGATGTGCAGGCGGCCATCTTCCGCCACAGCGAGGTGGTTCGTGATGCCTTGGGCACGGTGTTCGATGCACCGCGCGAGCCCGGTCGATACGTGATCCGTGCTGAATCCGATGCCGGCGTCGCGTTGTTCCCCCTGACGGTCGGTTACGGCCAAGTCGAGGAGGCGGGCTGGCCCGCCCACTATTTTCCTGTCCACTTCTACACGGGCTACTGGTACCGTGGGGTGTTCAACCCGAATCCCAAGGTGCTGGAAGATCTGACGTTTCTGTCCATGTTCGAGCTCGGCGCCAACACGTTCTTCACCACGTCACCGCACGAGCTCGTCGATGCCCTCGGCGGCAGGCAGATCGTGGGAACGGTCGGCCGAACCAAGCGATGGGTCCGCGCCGATGACGTCAGTGACTCGGAGGCCGCACGCTTTGTGCTTTCCGACGTTCGTGAGATCATACCCCAGGCGCCGGCGAACCTGCTCGGCTACTACGTGGATGACGAACCGAACGTGGAGCATGCCGGTCGCATGCAGGCGGTCGAAGCGCACTTTCAGCAGGCGGTCGACAGGCAGCAGCATCTGCTGTACTGCCTCGGTGGCTGGGCGGCGCCCGAGTTCTGGGAAGTGGCCGGCAGCACGGTGCGCATGATCCGCTCATACCCCATCCGGAAGATGTTCGCCGACGACTATGCCAGCCGAATCACCGACGAGCTCAGCGACCCCATGATCGAATGGCAACCCGAGGATGACACGGCCCGGCTCTGGCTGGTCTTGCAGGCGTTCGGCGACCAGACGGTGCCCGGCCTATGGAACCTGCCCAACGCCGAGCAGATGCGGCTCATGACGAATCTTGCGCTCAGCCGGGGCGCCAGGGCCTTGAGTTACTTCGTGCATGACTCGAGCCCCGACGCGGTGGAGGACCTTCAGGGTGTCGTGCGGTGGCCTTTTGTCCCCGAAGATCCGGACATGCACAAGCGGATTCGCGACACCAACGCCGTCATCCACGAGCATGCCCCGTTCCTGGCGTCATTGCGATGGATTCGGAGCATCAAAGACGATGGATCAGACCTCGACGTGCAGTTGCTGACCGACGATAAGGATCGGCTGCACGTCTGGATCACGAACCCTTCCGACAAGGAGGAACGGACCGGCCGAGTCGATCTGGACGAGCATGGCACCATCGAGGTATCCCTGGAACCCGGCCAAGGAAAGGTGTTCGATGTCGAGCAGAAGCGAATGCGATTCTCGCTCTAATGGTCCTCGCCAGGCAGGCCGTAACTCATGCAAGATCCATGAAAACATCGAATCCATAAGGTCCTCCGGCGTTGGGTCTGAACGCGATGAACATCCTCGCCAAAGATCGCCCCGGCTCGGGGCACCCGCTCGATCCAGATCATCGGCACCGCCGGCGAGCTCGAGGGGGATTTCGAAAGCGGCGTGCTCACCCTGCGCACGATGCGGCCTGAGCTGAAGTGCGGCTACGAGGAGCAGGCGATCGCCGTCGGCGAGGAGGGCGGCGGTGGTGCGGGAGGCCACGGCGGGGGGGATGAACGGCTCGTGGAGGACTTCGTTGCCGTAATGCGAGGCGAAGCCGCCTCCAGTGGAATCACCCGAATCGAGGAATCCGTCGTCGGACATCAACTCGTCTTCGCCGCGGTCCGCGCCGCGATGCAGCGACGCGTGATCGAACGGCAGCCTCCCGACGTCGCCGGCACGCCCGTGCAGGCCGAGGAGCATGGCATCGCGGGACAGACATGAGAATAGATGAATGAGCGTTCAACCAGAGTTTCGTCAAGTCGGCTGTGATCCTGAGCCCACGCTCACGCGCACCTGCCGACGAATGGTCATCGGCCCGTGGTGCAATCAGCCGGAGGAGTATGAAGGCTACAACGGTTTCGTCGGGTGGGCCGGCGTGACACGTCTGCGCACCGGACGCTGGATCGCTTCGTTCAACTCCGGGTTCTGGCACTGGAGCTTTCCGTCAACGCCGGAGATCCTCAAGGAACCCGCCTGTTCAGAGAAATTCGCCGCGTTCGAGCGGATGGGCTGTCAGCGGATCCACGCGCCAAGCGGCGGCCGGGCCCACATCATGAGCTCCGACGATGCCGGCCTGAGTTGGTCACGTCCGGCCACGCTCGTTAATACGGACATGGACGACCGCCACCCCAGTATCCTGGAACTCGACGACGGCACGCTCCTGTGCACCTTCTTCCAGGCCGCATTGCCGGCGCGGTTCGTGCCGCGATTCATGCTCTCGCACGACCAGGGCCGATCCTGGTCGCAACCGCAGGTGCTCGACGAGCGCGGCGGCGGCTTCGGCAACGGCCCGGCCATCCAGTTGGCCGACAACAGCGTAATCTGGGTTCTTGAGGGGAGCTTCACGCCGGAGGTCGACCATGACACGATCGGCGTGTTCCGCTCCGGCGACCGCGGCCGCTCGTTCGAGCTCGTTTCGGTCATCCAGGCCGACCACCCGCTGCATGAGGCATCCGTGGCTGAACTGCCTGACGGCCGGCTGGTCCTCATCGCCCGCGAACACGGCGACGTCTGCTGGTCGGAAGACGGAGGGTACACCTGGACGACACCCGCGACCTTCGGTGTGTCGCTGTTCGACCCCCACCTGGTGACACTGCCCAACGGCGTGCTGGCGTGCATCAGCGGGTCCTACAAGACCTGGGGGTTGCGCGTGATCCTCAGCCCGGATGGCGGACGCACCTGGCACGGCCCGGCCCCCGGTCAGGGCTACGAGATCGACGCATCGGTCTATGGCTATAGTCACCCCATGCTTCTGGATGACGGCTCCATCGCGTTGATCTACCAGCACACCGGTGGCCACCGGGCTCACCAAGCCAGAACACAGGCCTTGTGGCTGGTGCGCCTGGCCGTTTCCCCCGCCGCCGATGCCGTGACGATACTGCCCGCCCCCGGTTCGCCGCGGGAAATGGGCCTGGCTGAGGCGTATCTGAAGCTTGTGGGCATGCCGGGCGACGGAGGTGACCCGAAGCTCGGCATGCTCTGCTGACGGGCCTGTGTCCTCGCTGGCCATGTTGGGCGACTCCAGGTGTCGGGAACTGCCGGTACCGGAAGGTGTTCGCCAGAGTTCAACAACCACCGCCTATGAAAAGGAACAAGGATGGACTTGGAGCACGTCAAGCGGATCACGCGGGGCCCCATGATTCCCGTGATCACGCACTACAACGCCGACCTGTCGCTGGACTTGCCTGCCATCGCGGAGAACGTGCGCACGCTGGTGCAGCGAGGCATTGCCACCGGCCAGGGCATGTTCCTCGCCGGCGGCGCCGGGGGCGACTTCCCGATGTTGTCGCTGGATGAGCGCAAGCAGGTGGCCCGGGTCGTTGTCGAGGCCGCCGACGGACAGGCGCCCGTTGCCGTAAGCATTCAGGACACGAACGTGTCCAATTCGATCGAACTCGCCCAGTGGGCGGATTCCATCGGCGCCGCCATGGTGCAACTCTCGCCGACGTATTACTACCAAGCCAACGCCGAGACGACACTTCGCCTGTTCCGGACGGTGCACGAGGCCACCAACGATGTTGTCATCATGGCCTACAACGCATTCTGGGAAGGCTACGACATGCCCCTGGAGGTGGTCGATTGCCTCTCCGAACTGCCGCGCTGTCGGGCGATCAAGTGGGCGACACCGGACATCGCGCGGTACATGCGCGGCATCGCCCGCTTCGCCCCACGCATGGCCGTGATCGACAACCAGATGACCTACACCACGAGTCACATGCTCGGCGGCACCGCCTTCATCAGCCATCTGGCGACCGTCTGGCCGGAGCATGAACTGGCGATCTGGGGTCTGCTCGAGAAGCAGGAGTACGCCGCCGCCCAAGCCAAGGAGATCGCGGGCAGTTGGCCGTTCCACGACATCTACGTCCGCCTCCAGGAGACCAGCGGCGCCGAGTCACCGGTGGTCAAGGCCGCGCTGGATCTGTGCGGCCGGCCCGGCGGTCCGTGCCGGTTGCCCGTGCGCGAGCTCAACCGAGAGGAACGCATGGCATTGGAGCGCGTCTTGCGGAACATCGGTGTGCCCGAGCTTGCATAGCCGAACGACGGTTGACGTTGATCGACACGTGGCGCGACGAATCGCCTCGCGAGGGTGTCAGCAGACATGGTGTGGCTGGTGCCGCGGAAGCGCGGGATGTGGCGTTGGCCCCGCACGCGCGGGGACGACCGTCGGATCGTTGGTGGCCATTTGCTTGCAGGCGAAGATGGCAACGATCGTATCGAGATCATCTCGTTGCAGTCGGCGTCAACGGTTTTCAAGCCCAACTCGCTCTGCACCCGACTGGTTCGAGTACACTGACGCGGGGCGCCCCCCGGGGGGAGGCCCCTCGGAGGCCGACTTGTTGCAGGACCTGCTATCTCACATCCAGTGGATCGGCGAGGCAGGCAAGGGCCATCTTCGGCTGCTTGACCAGACCAAGCTGCCCGGTGCCGAACACCATCTCGATTGCCGGACGACCGGCGAGCTCTGGCAGGCCATCAGGCAGTTGAGCGTGCGCGGTGCACCGGCGATCGGTATCGCCGCGGCCTACGGCACGGTCCTGGCCGTCCAGGGCGAAGATGACGCGACCAAGGCCTTGAAGCGGGCGGCCGAATACCTCGCGACCAGTCGGCCGACCGCGGTCAATCTGTTCTGGGCCCTGGAGCGGATGCAGCGTGTCGAGCCTTGCACGCCCGAGACGCTGCTTGCCGAGGCCAGGGCGATCCACGAGGAAGATCGCGCGATGTGCCGGCGGATCGGCGAGCACGCGGTGGCGTTGATCGAACGCCATGCGGCCCAACCGCAGCGTGCGGTGCTGACGCACTGCAACGCCGGCGCCCTGGCCACGGGCGGCATCGGCACCGCCACCGCGCCGATGTACGCGGCCCACGAGCGCGGCCTGCGTTTCACCGTCTACACCGACGAGACCCGGCCGCTGTTGCAAGGCGCCCGCTTGACCGCCTACGAACTGGGCAAGGCGGGCATCGACGTCACCCTCATCTGCGACAACATGGCGGCCCATGCCATGAAGCAGGGACGCATCGGCATGATCCTTACCGGCGCCGACCGCATCGCGGCCAACGGCGACGTGGCCAACAAGATCGGCACCTACAGCCTGGCGGTGCTGGCCAAACACCACGCCATCCCCTTCTACGTGGCCGCCCCGAGCAGCACGTTCGACCTGGCGCTGGCCACCGGCGAGTCCATCCCCATCGAGGAGCGAGCCGGCGAGGAGATCACTGAAGGCTTCGGCCCCCGCACCGCCCCGGCGGGTGTGGCCACATACAGCCCGGCCTTCGACGTTACGCCCGCTGAGCTGATCACAGCCCTGGTCACCGAAAGAGGCCTCATCACGCCCGTGAACACCCAGGCCATCGCCGAGGTGCTCGCGACACCCGCGCGGGGGTAACGTAACGTGCATCGTTGTCCATCCGCCGAGTGCGTTGTCGGTTTTGGCGACCCGCGCCCGGCAGGAGCGGTGGTCGTACAACGTCACCGAAACCAGCGACGGGGAACATGCGACGATGTCAGCGCGGCAGGCGCATCGTGGACCGCATCCCGAGGACCGTGACCTCTTCGCCGCCGACGCCTGGCCGCGGTTGCAGCGGGCGGTGGCGGAACTGTCGTGGCTGCTCAGTCGCGGCTACGCCATGCCTTCGTCGATCAAGCTCGTCGGCGATCGGCACAGGCTCAACCGGCGTCAGCGCGTCGCCGTCCAGCGCAGCGCGTGCAGCGACCAGGCCCGGCAGCGGCGAACGGCGCATCACGTGGCCCCCGCGGCACTGGCCGGCCAGCCGCTGCTCATCGACGGGTTCAACCTCATCACCACGGTCGAGGCGGCGTTGGCCGGCGGCGTGCTGCTGCGCGGCCGCGACACGGCGGTGCGCGACATGGCGAGCATGCACGGCAGCTACCGCAAGGTGACTCAGACCCGGCCGGCGCTGGAGCTCATCGGCGAGGCGCTGGCGGTGTGGCGGCCGGGCCCGGCACGCTGGCTGCTGGACAGCCCGGTGTCCAACAGCCGACGCCTCGCCGGTCTCGTCCACGAGGTGGCCCAGGCCCAGGCCTGGCCGTGGCAGGCGCTGACCGTGGTGGATCCCGACCGGCTGCTGGGCGACAGCGATGACGTGGTGATCTCCTCGGACAGCGTCGTGTTGGATCGCTGTCCGCGCTGGTTCAACCTCGTCGCGGCGATGCTGGCCACGGGTGCCGTGGAAGCCCGGGTGGTGGAGTTGAACGTTTCCGCCTCGGCCGAGGCCTGCCCCTGAGACGGGGCTTACGCCATTCGCATCCTGTTCGCCTTTCCCCGCGAGGGCGGTGCGGGTATCGTGGATGCAGCCGCCCGCGTTGGCTTCGTGTCGCGGGCGCGACGCCGACCCGGTGACGACGCGAGTGGCTGGATCTCGCCCCTCGGCCCCACATGGCGAGCTCACCATGACCCGCCCTGGCGGCGACGCGTTGGAGATGGCACCGCCGGGTTGCCCAAGGCCGGCTGGTCCGTGGCAAGACGGTACCCCAATCATGGGCGAGGTGAATCATGGACACGAACATCGACCAGGACACGTACGATCGCATCGAGCAGCTCATCGGCTCCGCCGACAGCCCCGTGGGCATCGACGCCAAGAAGACGCACGTGCTGATTCTGCACAAGCTCACGCAGATCGAGCAGCGGCTGGCCCGCCTGGAGCAGCAGTCGGGCCGTGCCGACGACCCGTCGGCATCGCGGTAACGCGGCCGACGCGGGCCTGGCCCCGGCGGACGCACTCAAGCCGCTGGACATCGGGCGAGTTGGAGATGGGCATGCAAGGCAAGGGCTTCGGCGTAGAGGATTTCGTGAAGGTCGCCATGGCACTGGGGCCGTCGTATTCCCCGGACGGGCGACAGATCGTTTTTCGCAGCAACCGCACCGGCGCGCCCCAGCCTTTCGTCGTTGGCGAGGCGGGCGAGGACGCGGGCCCGGCACGACGGCTGGTCGAAACCGAGGCCGTGGTGTACGAGGCACGCTGGCGGCCGAATCACGAGCAGGTGCTCTACGTCACGGACGACGGCGGCGACGAGCAGTTCCAACTGCATCTGGTCGATGCCGGCAACGGGCAATGCCGTGCACTCGCCGCGGCACCGCGCGTCATCCACAACGTCGGCGACTGGTCGATGGATGGTCGCCTGCTCTCATACGCCTCGAACCGTCGCGACGCGCGTTACTTCGACATTTACACCCTGGACGTCGAGCCTGGCGAGCACCGGCTGGTCTACCAGCACGACGGCATGAACGCCGCGCACGGCTTCGACACCGACAGCCAGCGACTGCTCATCAGCCGGCCGAACCTTCAGCAGGCGGGCGACAACGACCTTTACCTGGTCGATCTGCAAGGCGGCGGCGAGCCGCAACGGCTCACGCCACACGAGGACGTCGCTCGCTGGATCGAGCCCTGTTGGCACCCGAGCGGGGTTGTGCTCGCGTTCAGTGACGAGCGAAGCGAGTACGTTGGCTTGCAGCGCATCGACCCGGCGAGGGGCGCGCGCGAGTACCTCATGCAGCGGCAGTGGGACATCGAGACCTATGCCGTGACACCGGCCGGCGATCGCATCGCCGTGACGATCAACGAGGACGGCTATTCGCGCCTGGAGCTCTTCGAGTTGACGGCGGATGGCCGCCTGGGCCGGGTGCTGCCTCCACCGCAGCTCCCGCCG
>SKPT01000186.1 GCA_007119405.1 Phycisphaeraceae bacterium | reverse complement strand
CGGTTTGCTCCGTGGCCTGTGCCGTGCGCTGCTCCGCGTCACCGGCCACACCCATGCCGTGCAGGGCGGCGGCACTGAACGTGCCGCGCACCTGGATCGTCCGCTCGGCCACGTCGCGGAGATTGCCGATGATGCCCTCAAAATCCTTCAGGAACTCCCTCGGCCCCCGGAATCCATCCGGTTCGTCAACGTCATCGCCGACTGACTCGCGGGCCCGCCTGGCGTCCTCGATCGCCTTCTGCCACTGGCGCCGTGCCTCCTCGATGGCGCGGGCTGTATCGTCGAGCTCGCGCTCGTGGGCCTGGTCGATGTCGCTCAGCCGGTCGGCGTGCTGCTGGAGCAGAACGTCGAGCGTGCCCTCCAGGTCACGCTCCGCCTGCTGGATCCGCCGGTCCCGCTCGCGGGCGATCTCGCGCTCCTGCTGACGCCGGCGGCGCTGCTCACCGTGCTGGGCATCGAGGAACTGCTGATCGATCTCGCGCAGACGGGCGTCGAGGTCCATTGACTCGTCGAACGCCGCCTTGGTGTGCGCGGCAGCCCGCCGGCCGAGGTACACGACGGCGTTCCACGTCTCCGTCGCGTCGCCGCGCACGTCGTTCCAGAGGTTGGCGAAAAACGACCGGGTGTTCGCCCACGCACGCTCGATGTGGAACAGGGCCCGGGCCAGCAGGCGCAACGAGCCGAACCAGGCGTCGGCCGAAAGGCGCAGGAACTCGTGCTTGAAGTCGGTCCAGCGGTCCTGAAGCCACTTCGTGCCCTTGACCCACTGCTTGCGCAGCGTCAGCCAGAGGATCCGACCGGCCAGCGCGATATCACCGGCGGCCATCGTATCGCCGATGCCGCGGAACGCGCGGGTCGCCACGTCGCGGAGCTGCTCGAATCGCTCGCCCAGCCACGCCAGCGCCTTGCCGCCGGCGTCGGTGGCGTGGATGAGGTAGGCACCGAGCGCGCCTACCGCGACGATGACCAGCCCTATGGGCGTGACCAGCGCTGCCAGGGACGCCTTGAGCAACACAAACCCCTTCACCACGCCCGCCACGATCGCGGCCATGCCGCCGATCGCGACGCCGGCAAGCGAGATAGCCGCACCGAGGCCGATCAGCGCGACACCAGCGGCGGTGATGATGGCTCCCACCTTCGCCACCCAGACCACGAGCTGCCTGTTGGCCTTGATCCAGGCGGAGGCCTTGACCACGACATCCGTGAAACGCTCGACCAGGCCGCCCACGACCGGTGCGAGCGCCGATCCGATGGTGAACGTCGCGCGCTGCAGGACGCGGCGCAGGATGTTCATCCGGTCGGTGAACTTCGCCGCCTCGGCCGCGGCCTCGGTCGAGATGGTCAGCCCGAGCTCCCGGGCCTCGTCACGCAGGGCCTCGATGCCCTCGGCTCCCTGCGACAGCAGGGGCAGGAGTTGCTGGCCCGCACCGCCGAGCAGTTGCATCGCCAGACCCGCCCGGCGCGTCGGATCCTCGATGCGCGACAATGCCTCTGCCACCGCAATGAACTGGTCCTCCGGCGACAGGTTCCGCAGCATCTCGTAGGAGAGGCCGACGCCCTCGAGGTTGTCCTTGGCTCGTGACAAGCCGCGCTCGGCGTTGCGCAGCACCTGCTGGAAGCCTCGGATCCCCGACTCCAGCGTCGCCACGTCACTGCCCGACTGCTCGGCAGCAAAGCCGAATTCACTCAGCGTCTCGACGCTGAATCCCGTGCGGGCCGCCATCTTGTCGAGCTGGTCACCCATCCGGCTGAACTGGCGCGTCGCCGCCACCAGCGGCGCGGTGATGGCAGCTCCGAGCCCGGCCAAGCGCGTGCCGATGCGCCGGACCTGCTGGCCGAAGCTCTGCAACCGGCGCTGTGCCGCCCGCAGCCCGCGCGTGAGCCTGTCCTCCACGCCGAGTTCGACGTAGGCCCGGCCGGCTCTGATCTGGCGTCCGCGTGCCATGATGCCCTACCTGTGCAGGTTGCCCTTGACCGAATCCCGCCACAGCGCCGCGAACTTGTCCGCCTCCTTCTCCAGCGCCGGGCCCATGTACGCGTTCCCGCGGTACCGGCGCGTCACCCGCTCGCCCGTGCGGTAGTCGCGTGTGGTGACGCGCCCGCCGAACTCGAGCACCTCCGGCACGGTGGTATTCCCGTACTCGCTCCGCTGGTTCAGTGGTGCAGGCCCGATGACGACGGTGTCGCGCTGGCGCTCAAAGCCGAAGAAGATGAAACGCCGCAGCAGCCCCGTGTGCGAGCTGGGCGGCTCGCCCGGACGGGCGCTGCGCCTGCGCGGGCGGATCAGGCTGCGTGCCCGCTGGCGCACGAACGCGCCCGCCTTGGAGAGCACGCTCCGTCGGGCGCGATCCACGGCGCGCTTGACACGCGGCCGGTCGAAGAACATCTGCGGCGTGATCCGGATCACACGCACTGCTTTCGCATGGAGGCCGGCAGCGCCTTGACCAGGTGCGGCCAGCGAGTACGACGATCCTTACGGGGCCGGTGCCACTCGTGCCAGGTGCGGATGATCAGCCGCTTGTGCCGGCCTTCGATCACGTACAGGGCGCACAGCCAATCCGCCTCGGCCGGGTGATGCTTGCCGCGACGGTTGTCGAGCCAGACGACGTGACCGAGCGGCGATCGACGCAGCCGCTTCTGCCAGCCAGTCTCATGGGTTCGAAGGATCATGAATTGACTCCCTGCTGTCCCTGGGCCGCGGGCGATCATCACTCTGG
>SKPT01000028.1 GCA_007119405.1 Phycisphaeraceae bacterium | reverse complement strand
GGGGAAGGTCGATGGATGTGGATTGTCCCGGCTTCTTGCCATGACCAGCTCCGGCCCGCGGCCGTGAAGGCCAAGTTTAACCGGCGCCGCGCGGCCGAGCGAGATGCGCAGGCGATCGAAACGGCCTTTGCCGCTTGCGGCTTGGCAAGACCGCCCGGAAATCGATAACCCCACAACCGGCGCGCCGCCTCGCGAAGCCGCAAGCGGCTCGTTCTGCTCCACCCACCCTGCTCACAGGTGCTTGCGGGTCATCGCGCGGCGCATGTCGCGCTCGGCGTCGCGCTGCTTGATGTCCTGGCGCTTGTCGTGCTGCCTCTTGCCGGTGGCCACGCCGAGCTCGAGCTTGACCCGGCCGGCCTTGAAGTACATCGCCAGGGGCACGAGCGTCGTGCCCTTGCTCGCCGTCAGCCCCGCCAGGCGCGCGATCTCGCGCCGGTGGGCCAGCAGCTTGCGCGCCCGCTTGGGCTCGTGCTGATTCGGCCCGGCAGGCGGGTACTGCGAAATCTCCACGTTGTGCAGAAAGAGTTCCTGGCTGTGCGGGTCCACCCGCGCAAAGCCCTCGGCGATTGACGCCCGGCCCAGCCGGACCGCCTTGACCTCCGTGCCCAGCAACCGCACGCCCACCTCCAGCGACTCCTGGACGTGGTAGTCGTGACGGGCGCGACGGTTGACGATGCGCGGCGAGAGCGTCGCGGGTTGCGCCGACTTCTTCCTGCCCTTGGCCATGGTGGAGCAATCTTAGCAGCGCCGCGTTGACGGCCTTCCTGAGCGAAGCGAAGGGCGGGATCGCCTTACGCAGTCGAAACGCCATGGCACGCTGGGGTGCCACTGACAAGCGGAGGTGTGGCGGGGGCGGAGCTTGTCAGTGCCAATGCACGAGCGCGGGTCCACCCGGCATCACGCACTGACAAGGCCGCGGACGGCCTTGTCAGTGGCACCCATCGCACGTGCGTGGCTTTGGAAATCCCGCCCTTCGCTCGCCCCCGCCACACAGACTCGCTCAGGACGGGCGTTCGCCGGCGGTGACGGTCAGCGGCAGTTCGTCGAAGCGATCATCGCCCAGGGTCCACGCCCGGGCCGCGCCGGGTGTGCCTTCGGCGACGTGGATGATGAGGTAGACGTACTCGGGCCAAGCCTCGGCGAGGTCGGTGCGCGAGGGGATCGGCGGGGCGTCGGGGTGCGAGTGGTAGATGCCCAGGACGTCCCAGCCCCGTGCGCGGGCGTGGCGGTCGGCGTCCAGGTACGCCCGGCTGGCGATCTCGTAGCGCTGCGCGGCGTGGGTGCGGCCGACGACGTTGTCGGCGTTGATGACCTCGTGGATGATGCGTTGCCCGTCGCGGCGGAGGCCCAGGAGCAGGCCACAGCACTCGCCGGGGTAGGCGTCGCGGGCGTGCTCGGCGATGCGCTCGAGCAATGACTGCGTCAGATGAAGCGTCACGCCTGCTGCGTGTCGAGGGAAGCGTCGAGCTGCGCGGCGTCGGCGTGGCTGAGCGTCTCCTTCATCAGCCGGCCGACCTTGAACTTGACGGTGCGCTTGGGCGGGACCTCGACGGGCTCGAGCGTCTTGGGGTTCTGGGCCATGCGCGAGCGGCGCTGCTTGACCTCGAAGACGCCGAAGTCGCGGAACTCGAGGCGATTGCCCTTGCCGAGCTCGACGATGATGGAGTCGAGGAAGCTCTGGACAACCTGCTTGACCACGACGCGCTTGTAGCCGGTGGCGTCGGCGATCTGGTCGATGAGTTCTTTCTTGGTGACGGTCGCCATGCGGCAGCCCCTCTTGCGGACGTTGGCGAGAACAGGCCGTGACGCGCTGCCGAGCCTCTCCCCAAACTCCCTCGCGGAGGCTTCACTGACAGGTGACTCCGGACGCCTGCCCGGCAGCGCACTGTGAGCCAGTATGCCAAGACCGGGCGTGGCGGTCAACCGTCAACTCCCGCATCGGTCTGAAATTACCCCCGGCTTGTGGGGCCCGCCGGCCGCGCCTAACATGCCCTGGAATGAGCGTCAAGGCCGAGTCGCTGCACATAAGGACTTACCCTGACCCCGTGCTCCGCGAGCCCGCGACGACGATCCAGCGCGTCGATGACGAGGTCCGTGCGGTGGCCGGGCGCATGCTCGAGCTCATGCACGAGGTGCGCGGCGTGGGGCTGGCGGCGCCGCAGGTGGGCCTGAGCTGGCGCCTGTTCGTGATCAACGTCACCGGTGAGCCGGGCCACGACCGCGTCTTCGTCAACCCCAGCCTTCACGAGCCGGCCCGGCTGACCGAGCCGCGCGACGAGGGCTGCCTCTCGATCCCCGGCATCACGGTCGAGGTCACGCGCCCCATCAGCGTGCGCGTGAAGGCGACGGACCTCGACGGCCAGCCAATCGACGAGCTCGCCGACGGGGTCCTGGCCCGGGCGCTGCAGCATGAGCACGACCACCTCGAAGGCCGCCTGATCATCGATCGAATGACGCCGGCCGACCGCATGGCCAACCGGCGGGCGCTAAAGGAGCTCGAGTCCAGAGCCGGGGACTGAGTGTCCGGGGTCGGGGCGCACGTGCGCGCGACGTCAGGTCGAGACGTCAAAGAACCTGTATGGAAAGGGTGCCACACAGCATCCCGGAGGGTGCTGTGTGCTGCGGGCACGCACGGTGGCTCGCACACAGCAGCCTTCGGCGTGCTGTGTGGCACCTGCAGCGGTTTGCATACACGCTTATTGACCTTTGAATGGTCAACT
>SKPT01000270.1 GCA_007119405.1 Phycisphaeraceae bacterium | reverse complement strand
TCCAGCCACATGTTCAGACGTGTGCTCTTGGTCAGCAGCCTGCCGATGATCTGGTCGAGCGGCTCGGGCACCTCGGGCACGACGCTGCGCAGTGGCGGCGGGTGGACGTCCAGCGAGCAGTGCCAGGCCATCCAACGCGCCGGGGCGGTGGCCTGGGTGGTGTCCATGACCGCGGGGAACTGCTGGTGGCTGAGCTCGCGGCCAAGGGCCATCTCGTAGGCGATGTGACCCAGGGCGTACAGGTCGGTGGCCGGACCGATCGACCCGAGCTCGGGATTGAGCATTTCCGGAGCGGCGTAGCGCGTGGTGGTGATCGGCTGGGTGGTGTCCAGCTTGGCGCTGCGCACCAGGCCGAAGTCGCTGATCTTGTGGTTGCCGTGGGCGTCGATGAGGATATTGGCCGGCTTCAGGTCGCAATGGAGCATCGGGGGCTCGGCGCCGTGCAGGCTCGCCAGCGCGCGGGCCACGTCGCGCAGCATGCCAAGCACGTCCTCGGGCCGGGCCGGCTCGTCGCCGATCCGCTCGGCCAGCGAGCCCGGCAGCAGCTCCATGGCGATCCAGGGCGTGCCGTCGTCGATGCCGTAGTTGTGGATCGTCACCACGTTGGGGTGGTTGCCGAACTGGACCAGGGCCCGGGCCTCGGCCAGGAACTTCTCCTGCTGCGTGGCGGCGCTGTCGGCGAGGGTGGGCAGAACCTTGACCGCCAGCTCGCGCTGCACGTCGCCGGGCAGTTGCTCCTGCACGAGGTACACCGAGCCGCCGGTGCCGCCGCCGAGGCTGCGCTTGACCTGGTACTTGTCGATCTTCTTCATGCTCGGGCTCCCGTTCAGCGAAGCGTCTGACGCAGGCTTTGACGCACGTACTGGATCAGCGCCGCGGCGCGCCGCGCGTCGTCGAGATCGTCCAGCTCGCGGCGCAGCAGGCTCACCAGCGCCGCCGGATGCTCGCGCGCCAGGCTCGGCAGCCCGACGCGCGTGTACCCGGAGCCGAACGCCGCGGGCACGCGCACGCTGCTGTGGCTCAGGATCAGGTGCAGGTCGGCCCAGGCGGCGGCGGCGAGCTCGTGGTTGCCGCCGTACTCGTGACGATGCGCCTCGCGAAAAAGCTCCAACAGCAACTGGCGGTCGGCGCCATCGATGGCGTGCTGCCGGGTCAGCCACGCCTCGAGCTGCTCCGTGGCGTCGATGCGTTGAAGCGGCGGGTGCGGCTCATCGCCACCGGCGGTCAGCGCCACCAGGCCGACGACCACCAGCAGCAGCAGCGCCGCGACGGCGGCGGCGCGAAGCGGGGTGAACAGGGCGCCGCCGGCGATCTCCAGTTGCGCGACACAGCCCGGGCTCAAGGCCACCCGGTCCTCCTGGCGCAGGCTTGTCGGGCCACGCACCGCCCGGCCGTTGACCGTCGTGTCGCGCGCGGCGCGGTTGACCAGCTCCACGCGGCGCCCGGCCAGGCGGACCACGGCGTGCTCCCACGCCACCGCGGGGTCGGTCAGGCGCAGGTCGGCCTTGTCGCTGCGGCCGATGAGATGCTCCCGCCCGGGCTCGAGCCGGAGGCTCGCGCCGCGGTCGGGGCCTTCGATGATCGTCAGGGTCGCGCTCAGGGCCATGGCTCGTGCATCACAGGCTGTAGTCGCCGCGGAGAAAACGGACGATCACCGGACCGAAGAGAATCAGCACCACCGCGACCAGGATCAGGGTCGACGGCAGCATGATCATCACGCTGGCCCGCCCCGCCGCAGACTGGGCACGCAACATCCGCTGGCTCGTCAGGCGGTCGGCCATGCGCTCGAGCGTCTCCGCCAGGGGCCAGCCGAGCTCTTCGGCCTGGGTGATGTTGTCCACCAGAATCTCCATCGCGTCCAGCGCCAGACGATCGTTCAGCCGCGCCAGCGCCTCGCGGCGGTTCGCCCCCATGTCGATCTCCGCCACGACCTGGCCCAGCTCCTGGCCCAGCGGATGATCGGCGTAGTCCTCGACCACCTGCCGCAGCGCCAGGTTGAAGCTCGTGCCCGAGCGCAGCATCAGCACCAGCAGATCGATCGCGTACGGCAGCAGGGCCTCGATGCGCTGGGTGCGGATGCTGGCCTGGCTCTTGAGCGAGGATACCGCGGCGAAAACCCCGCCGGGCAGGCCCAGCAGCCCCAGCGCCAGGCCCAGCGGCCCGAGCAGAATCCCCAGGCTCACCGTCAGCACCGCCGCCGCGGTCAGCCCCGCGAACACGACGCACGCCGTGGCGTGCAGATCGCTGAGCCCCCCCGGACGACCGGCGCGCGTGTAGGGCTCGGCCACGTAGGCACGCAGGTTCGCGAAGCCCGGCCCGCTCAGCGCGGGGGCCAGGGTGAGGATCATCGGCCAGCAGAGGCGCAGGACCGCGCTCGTCGGCGGCGGGACCGCATCCCCGGGACGCGCCGCGACCGCCTCGCCCGACGCGCCGCCGGCCAGGCGGCTCAGCGCCGCGAAACCGCCCGCTCCGCCCGCCACGGTCGCGAAAGCCACCGCCAGCCACAGCAGCATGTCCTCGGTCACGGGCATCTTCCAAAGCCCCTCAATATGGACCACTGGTCCTTGCCGTGCGAATCCGGGCCGTGGCTCGAATCATCCGGAATCACCACAGAGACACGGAGAGCACAGAGATTAAGTCTGTTTGCATAATTTCTTACGCGGAATCGACGAAAGTTGGGCAAGTCGCGCCAAGCGGAGACTGCGCCGGCCAAGGCAACTGGATGTCGCGTATAACTGCCTTTTTCTCAGTGATCTCTCCGTGTCTCCGTGTCTCTGTGGTGAATCGTCCGGGCTAGAGTTCCTGGTTGACCATCCGTGAGGCCCACAGTCCGCCGGCGGCGGTCAGGGCGCCGGCCAGCAGCAGCACCGCCCAGCCATGGATGGTCCCCATCAGCAGGGCCACGCCCTCGGCGTCGATGAAATAGAGCATGAGCAGGATGCCCAGCGGGGCGACGAGCAGCACCCTGATGTTGGTGCGTCCTTCGGCGGTCGAGGCCTCGACGGTCTGGTGCATCTCCTGAAGCCGGGCCAGTGACTGGGAGACGCGGTCGAGCGTGCTCGCCACGTCGCCGCCCATCTGCCGGTTGACCAGCAGTGCCGAGGCGAAGAGCGTGAAGTTGGGCAGGTCCAGCCGCCGGCGTGCCTCGAGGATGGTCTGCTCGAGGCTGACGCCGTGGCGGTAGCGGTTGGCCATGACGCGGAACTCGGTGCGGCTGGGCTCGGGCGCCTGCTCGCCGAGGCGCTCGAGCGACTGGACCAGCGTCAGGCCGGCGTGCAGGTTGTTGGCCATCGAGGCGACCGTCAGCGGCAGTTGCTGCTCGATCCGGCGTCGTCGGCGTTGCCAGAGCATCTCGACCACCGACTTGGGCAGGAACAGCGCGATGACCCACAGGCCCAGGGCGATGAGCGGGTTGGGGGTCAGCAGCAGCAGCGTGGCCAGCAGCGCCAGGTAGCCGAGGTTGTAAAGGATCGCCCAGCGTCGGCCATCGATCGGCTCGGGCGTGAAGCGCATGGCCACGTCGCTGAGCCAGGCCGCGTCGCGCTGCACGCGGGCGGCGATCAGCCCCGGCGCGCCCGCCACCGCCAGGGCCGCGGCCATTCCGCACAGCACGATGAACGCCCAGCCGATCATCACGCGACCTCCTGCTCGCGGGCGAACCAGGCGGCGAGATCGATCAGCCCGCGCTCCACCAGCCGGTCCAGAAAAGTGGGCATCGTGCCCGTGAGCTCGAGCCCGGCCTCGTCGTCGTTGCCCCGGCGCGTCATCAGCGGCCGCACGTCCATCTGGTCGTTGTCCGGCCGCAGCCCCGCCACCTCCGCGACCTGGCTGACCATGCGCCGGCCGTTGGACAGACGCTCGACAAAGACGATCAGGTCCACCGCGTCGGCGATCTGGCGTCGGACCGCGAGCAGGGGGATGTCGGCGCCGAGCAGGACCATCGTCTCAAGCCGGGCCACCACGTCCTGGGCGCTGTTGGCGTGGAGGGTGGTCATCGAGCCCTCGTGCCCGGTGTTCATCGCCTGGAGCATGTCGATCGCCTCGGCGCCGCGGCATTCGCCGACGATGATGCGGTCCGGCCGCATGCGCAGCGCGTTGCGCACCAGGTCGCGGATGGTGTAGGCCCCGACGCCCTCGGCGTTGGCGGGCCGGGTCTCCAGCGTCACCACGTGCTCCTGCTGCAGGCGCAGCTCGGCGGAGTCTTCGATCGTCACCAGCCGCTCCTGCGGTCCGATCATCGCGCTCAGGGCGTTGAGCATCGTCGTCTTGCCCGAGCCGGTGCCCCCGGCGACGATGATGTTCAGCCGCCCGCGCACGCAGGCCCGCAGCAGCGCGACGGTCGGCTCGGTCAGCGCCCGCCAGCGCACCAGGTGATCGACCGTCACCTCGTTGCGTGGAAACTTGCGGATCGTCAGGCAGGGCCCCTTGATCGCCAGCGGCGGGATCACGGCGTTGACGCGCGAGCCGTCCGGCAGCCGGGCGTCGATCAGCGGCTGGGAGCGGTCGATCCGCCGGCCCAGCGGCGCGACGATGCGCTCGATCACCGTCAGCGCCCCCTCATCCGAGAAGAAAGCCTGGTCCGAGCGCACCACGCGCCCGTTGCGCTCGATGAAGATCAGCCGCGGGTGCACGACCATGATCTCGCTGACGTTCTGCGCCTCGAGCAGGTCCTGCAACGGCCCGAAGCCGAAGATGGTGTCAAAAAGCAGGCGCTTGAGCTCGCGGACGATGAGATAGGTGCGCACGTTTTCCAGGGCGCTGGCCACGGCCTCGGGGACGTGCTCGTCGAACGCTTCGTCGATGCGCGCCTCGGCCAGCGCCGGCTCGGGCCGATCCATGTCCAGGCCCAGTCGTTCGGCCAGCAGCCGGACGATGCGGTCCGCCTCGTCCTCCAGCGCCGGGTTGTGCCCGAAGCGGTCGAACAGCGGATTCGGCTGGCGCTCGTAGAGCAGCCGCTCGGCCAATCGCCGGCGCAGGGCGCGTCTGAGCAGCGCCTCGTGCAGCGGCGGGCCGAAGATGCGCGACTCGAACTCGCCGAAGATCACCGCGTCGGCGATGTCGTTGAGCTGGCCGAGGCGTTCGACATCCGGCTCGAGGGCCGACAGCGGCCGGCGGCGCAGGTCCAGGTGACCCAGGACGCTGGCGTGCAGCGAGGCCTGCAGGTCGGTCAGTTGCTGCTCAAGGTCGGCGCCCGGCTCGGGCCCGACGTCCTCGAGGATCAGCACGAACTCGTTCAGCCGCGCCTGCGTCGCGGGGCCCAGCGGGGCCCGCTGGCCGGGCTCCAAAACCGAGCCGTTGAGCTGGATCGGCGAGACGCCCTCGGGCAGCTCGATGCACCAGCCGTCGGCGTCCGGCTCGACGCGGGCATGGACGCTGGAGACGAACATCGACGGCAGGCGCACCTGGCACGTTTCGGCCCGGCCGATGGTGAACCCGGCCGTGCCCTCGTAGGCCACGCTCTGCCGGGTCGTCAGCGTGTTCTGTACCGTCACGCGCATGGTCAGGCCGAAGCAAGCAGGGTCAGAACTCGCCGTCGCGGGCGCTGTGCGCCGGCTTGGGCGTGAGCACCAGGGTCACGGTCTGCTGCCCGCCTCCGGTCTGCTCGAGGATGTGGCGGGCCTGCTGCTCGGTGACACGCAGCGTCACGCTGCTGAAGCCGCCCCCGGCCTGGTCCTGGCCGGTCAGGGTGCCAAGCTGTTGCCGCGTGCCGCGCATCCGCTGGCCCACCGCCAGGATCTGCAACGGCTCGGGAATGATGAGCTGCGTCTGCCACGACCCGGCGTGCTGCATCGCCATGCCCTGCATCAGCGCCTGCGTGAGCATCTGCTCCGGCGCAGCCTCCGTGTCGAGCGAGCCCGCCGCCGGTTCGTCGTGCACCGGCCGGGTCACGAACAGCTTCACGTGGTCCCCCGGCGCCAGCAGGCCCCCCACCGCCGCCGTCGGGTTCGTGGGGATCGCCAGCGCCAGCTCGTCCTCGTTGAGCTCCAGATCGACCAGCGGCACCAGGTCGCCGTACATGATCGGCGAGCCCTGGGCCACGGGCCGGTTCAGCTCGCGCCCACGCAGCGTCGCGACGTTGACCGGGTCCGCGGCCAGGGCGACCAGGCGCTCCAGCCTCGCCGGCACCTCCAGCGTCGTCAGGTCGCGGTCCGGCTCGAGGCGGGTGCCCGCGGGCAGGTCGCGGTCGGCCACGAGCACCGCGGCCGTCGCCTCCGGCCCGTAGGCGGCGCTCTGCTGCTGCAGGTAGACCAGCGCCAGGGCCATCGCCGCCAATCCGCAGACCACCGCCCCGGTGAGCACCCAGGCATTGTTCTTCATGGTGGGCCTCCCCAAATACAATGGGGCCCATCTTGACCGGCACACCGGGCGCGGTCAAGGGATCGGGCCAGAAATTGTGGCCCGCTTGCCGCGCTAAAATTCGCACATTCAAGTTAATATGGACGTGAACGTGGCCGATTCGGAGTGGGCCCTTGCACAACGGGGCGCAAGCAGTAAAATCGCGAAAAACACACGCGCTTACCGGAAACTTGGATAGGGGCATCCCGCATGGGCATGACGCGTAGCCATCGGCTTTGGAGAGGTTGGACACTGGCGCTGGCGGCCGCCATGTTGATAGGGGCCTGCGCCTCGGACCCGGGGCCACGAGGCGGCAGGATCGACTCGTACGAGGAAACCAGCGCGGATCGCCGGTCCGATCGCGCCAGCATCCAGGCGATGCTGGAGTTCTGCGATATCACCGCCGAGCGCCTGGCGCTGGAGATCGCGGACCTGGCCCGCATCGCCGAGGCGGAGCATCGTCTGCTGCTGGAACTGGGCACGATCGACAACCAGACACGGACCACGCCGACGAGCGATTTCGAGCAGATCCAGCGTCGGCTGCGTTCGCGGCTGATCAACAGCGACGTGATGCGCAATCACTTCGTCATCGTGGAGGATCTCGATCGGGTCGGCCGCGAACTGGATCGTGTCGGTGCCGGCGACGGCGACCTGCTCCAGGAAGGCCGCGCCACCGGCGGGACGCGCTACAACCCGGAGGACACGTACACGCTCACCGGCGATTTCTACGAGCAGGTGCGCGGCGGTCGCCGGCAGTACTGGTTCGAGTTCCGGCTGACGCATCTGGGCAGCCGCGAGATCGTTCTCTCCAGCGACTTCGACCTGGCACAGGTTCAGGGGCGCTGAGCTTGACCACCGGAGTTTGGCCGGCGTGGCCCACGTGGCCGCGCCGTCGGGCCGGGAGCGAGCCGATGCGGACGCGAACGCGGCTGATTCTGGTGTTGCTGACGGCGATGGTGGCGGCGGCGGCCGGCTGCGCCAGCAGGCCCAACCCGACGACGACCCGGATCCAGATCGAGGATCTGGACGAGACCGTGGCGCGCATGGCCCAGAGCCTGGCCTCCAGTGAGTTCCTCGCCCAGCGCACGCCCGAGTCCGAGCCGATCTACATCACCATCAACCGCGTCGAGAACCTGACCACGGACATCATCCCGCCGGCCGAGCAGTGGATGCTCATGGCCCGGGTCCAGGGCTCGATGGAGCTGCGCCACCTTGCCGAGAACCTGAACATCCACTTCCAGGTGCCACCGGAGCGCCGCGAGCTCGTCCGCGGCGCGGGCTACGAGGGCACGCTGCACGAGCTGCCGCGCACCACGCACATGATGCACGCGGTGTTCATGTCGGCGCCGCGCACCGGCACCGAAGCGCAGCGCCGAGCCGAGGAGCGCTACGTCGGCCGGCGGACCGATCACTACTACCTCGAGTACAGCATTACCAACCTCGAGACCCGCGAGGTTAAATGGATGGACACGTTCGAGTTCAGCCGCGAGGCCTGGGGCCTGGCGATCGATTGAGTCGGAACCGTTTCACCCGCCAACTGAGGGGCCTGTCATGTCACAGAATCGAGCGATGCAGCGGTGGGGAGCCTGCGCGAGCGTGCTGCTGCTGGCGGCGATGGCCGCCGGGTGTCAGACCGGCGGGCGCGTCAACGTCCAGCAGAGCTTCGCCGAAGGCGAATACGGCGTGGTCCGCACGGAGCTGACGCGTCGGCTTCCCCAGAACGTGGAGCCGACCCCCTCGGGCGAGCGCCGGGTCGAGCAGAGCGACCGCGACTACATCCTCGCCCGTATGCGCCTGGCGATGGCGATGCTCGCGGACGGCTACCGCGACAACGCTGACACGCTCGTGGACGAAATCTACGAGATGATGCGCATGCAGGGGCTGAACCCGGACCGGACCACGATGTCCATCTTCTCCAGCGAGGATCGCCTCATCTGGAAAGGCGAACCCTTCGAGCAGGCGCTGAGCTACCACTACGTCGGGCTGCATTACGCCATGCAGGGCTCTTGGGACAACACGCGCGCCGCGCTGAGCAACGCCATGTTCCATCTGCGCGAGTTCGGCCGCGACGACGAGGGCCAGCCGCTGGACGCGACGGAGGTCATCGACCACGCCGTTGAGGAAGACCTCGACGAGGAATACTTCGACGAAGGCTACGAGGTGGTGGAGTCGGACTTCACGCTCGGATACCTGATGTCGGGCATCGCCAACCAGCAGATCGGCCGCGACGCCGAGGCCGAGGAGCAGTTCAGCAAAGCCTTGGCGATCGACCCGCACCTGCAACCGCTGGTCGAGGTGCTGCGCCAGGAGCTGTACAACACGCTGCTGGTGGTGGACTACGGCCAGGCGCCGCAGAAGGTCGCCACCGGCCCGGACAACGTCATCGCCGCGTTCCGGCCGCGCATGCAAAGTGACCTCCGCCCCCTGCAAGTCGAGCACGGGGACCAGACCTACCAGCTTCCGGCGGTCACCGACGTCAACCGCATGGCGCTGGACCACCGCTGGCGGAGCATCGAGGACATGCGCCGGTCACGCGCCGAGGCGGGCCGGGCCCTCCAGGCCACGGGGCAGATGGTCACCGCCGCCGGCATGGCCTTCGACGACACCGCCACCCAGATCGCCGGGCTGGCGATCATGTTTGCCGGCTCGGCGGCGCGCTCGGCGGCGGCGGCGGACACGCGGCACCTGGAGACCCTGCCCCAGCGCATCTACCTCGCGCCGCTGGAACTCGACGACCCCGAGCAGCCGATCCGCGTCCAGGTCCAGAGCGACCGGCGATCGAGCTTCGTGCTCGCGGCCCCGGCCGACGACCAGAGCGACGCCGCCGTGCGGGTGCACTACCTGCGCCTGCTCACCTCGCCCGACGGCGACCAGGAGCCGCCGCAGTGGGCCCAGCTCGCCCAGCGCCACTACACGGACGAGCACGGCCAGACCGATCTGGAGCCGAACCTGCCGTACATCCTCGGCGGGCGATGCGTCCGGCCGCCCAGCGAAGAGGTGTTGGCTTCGTATCAGGAGGCCGGGTTCCTCCAGGACCTGACGCTGGACGATCTGCGTGAGCTGTACGAGCTTGAGAACATCGAGATCGAGCTGGAGCGCGGCACTTACCCGGGCCGGCACGTGCTCGAGGCGGGCCTGCCCGGCCGGGCGCCGCGGACGCTGGCGACCCCGGAGGTGGGAACGATGGGTTACGCGCGGCTGTTCTACCGCGAGCACCGGCCCTACAGGCCGCAGAGCGAAGAGGTGCGGGCCCTGGCGCAGCGGATCCGCGAGAAGCTCGCGCCGGACCCGGAGCAGCAGCAGCCCGAGACGGCGCCGCGCGTCGCCGGGCAGTAAGCTGGTGGGCGGATGATCGCGGAAGAAGGTCTTCCGCCGAGATGAGCATGGAAAGAGACAGCATGAACAGAGCAAGCAACATCGCAATGGGCGGGCTGGTGGTGATCCTGATGCTGGGCGTGGGCTGCCGGGACACGATCCAGGCCCCGCCGACGGCGCGGACGGATCCGCTGGGGGGCAACTACCCCCATAACGTGGCGATCGACGGCCTGCACGAGGTGCTGGTGGTCGAGGACGCGATCGTCGACGAGTCGACGTCGACGCGGCCGATGCGCGTGAGCGTGCCGGTGCGTTCGGTGTCCGACCGCCGGGTGACGGTGCAGTACCGGTTCATCTTCCTCGACGAAAGCGGGCGGGAGCTGCGCCACGACAGCGGCTGGCGTCGCGAGTCCATCGAGCCGGGCTTGCAGAGGCAGTTCGACGCCACGGCCCTGCAGACGGCGGCGGCGGACTGGCGGATGGAGATCCGGCGGGCGCGCTGAGCTCGCCCCCCCCCGGCGGGCGGGCCGCATCCCGAGCCTTGAAAGGTCAAGCCATGCGCACCACACTGACCCTGATCGCTGCCGCCGCCGTGATGCTCGGCGGCCTGGCCCGCGCCGAGGCGCAGCCCAGGCCCGACCCGCCCCGGGTCGATCCGCAAGCCTCGGCGCCGGACATCGACCTGTTCGCCGAGGCCTACGAGCGCGCCGGCGAGCCGACGCTGCTGGTGCTGGTCGGGCGTGAGGCATCGACCGGCCCGCGGCGGAGCC
>SKPT01000232.1 GCA_007119405.1 Phycisphaeraceae bacterium | reverse complement strand
GATTCCTGGCGGTTAGCGGTTTAGCTGTTAGCTGTTAGCCGTTAGCCTTTAGCTGGTATTGACCTTTGAAGGGTCGCTCAAATCCCAGGTCGTGGGGTGCCACGACTTGTCCCGAAGGTCAAGCCGTGCGCTTGCCGACGATCGCACGGTTTGCCGCTTCGCAATCAAGCCGTGGCACCCATACCCGCGCATGCCCAATGTCCATCATCCCAATCAAGCGTCTATCTTGCCTACCAGCTAACGGCTCCCAGCTAAAGGCTAACAGCTAACAGCTACCCGCTCCCCGCTCCCGCTCGCCTCAAACGGCGGCGGCGAGAACCACCAGCGCCATGGCACCGCCGATGGCGTAGCTCAACGGATCCTTGATCGTGAACATCACGGGGTCGTCGCCCATGATGCCGCGGTGGGCCTTGAGCCACATGCGCGTCAGCCAGTAGATCAGCAGGGGGCAGCCCAGCCACAGCAGCTCGGGCCGGTTGTAAAGCGCCAGCACGTCGTCGCTGGTGATGTAGAGGGCGAAGACGACCACGGCCAGGTAGCCGGAGACCGGCCCGACGGTACCGATGAGGTTGATGTCGTCGACGCGGTAGTCCCGGCCGGCGACCCGCTCGCCCTGGCGCTGGGCCAGGTCCACGAGCTCGGTGTAGCGCTTGACGAAGGCGATGGACAGGAACATGAACAGGGCGAAGCCCAGCAGCCAGGCGCTGGGGAACACCGCCACGGCCGCCCCGCCGATGATCAGGCGCAGGGCGTAGAGCCCGGCGAGCCAGATCACGTCGATGATGGCCCGGCCCTTGACGGCCAGCGAGTAGCTCATCGCCAGCACGACGTAGGCGGCGACGCCGGCCGTGGCGGCCCCCGGCAGCGTCAGCGCCGCCAGCAGCAGCCCGGCCGCCAGCAGCCCGGGCACCAGCGCCAGGCCCTGCGGAATCGACAGCGCCCCGCTGGCCAGCGGCCGGTGACGCTTGGCCGGGTGCTGCCGGTCCGCGGGCAGGTCCAGCAGGTCGTTGATCAGGTACACCGCCGAGGCGCAGAGGCTGAAGGCGACGAAGGCGACGGCCAGCAGACCCCACTGCACCGGGTTGAAGATCTGCTGGCCCACGAGCATGGGCACCGCCAGCAGCAGGTTCTTGCTCCACTGGTGCACGCGCATCGCCCGCAGCACGTGCCACGCCCGGCGGCCGGCGGGCCCGTCCTGGATGACCTCGCCCAGGCGGCCCGCCCCCGCCAGCCGCGCCCGGAGCGCCGGCGAAGGATTGACCGCGTGGGCCCGATCGGCGGCCTCCCAGACGGGCAGGTCGGCCCGGCTGTCGCCGACGTACTCGAAGCCCTGGCCGTCGAGCCGCCGGGCGATGGCCGCGGCCTTGGCGGCGCCCTTGACGTTGGCCCGGCCGTCGGAGGCGATCACCTCGTCGAACATTCCAAGGTGGGCGGCGACGGCGTCGGCGATGCGGCCGTCCGCCGCGGTGGCCAGCACCACCCGCCGGCCGGCGGCTCGCTGGTCGCGGACGTAGGCGAGCACCGCCTCGCGGTAGGGAAGCTCGGCCACGTCCAGCGGGGCGAGCTCGGCCAGCCGCTGCTTGACCCGGGCCACCCCGCCCACGACGGCGGGGACCAGCAGCACCGCCAGCCACGGCCGATGCCGCAGCAGCGTCAGCAGCGACTCCCAGAAGCAGTCGCCGGCCAGGAGCGTGCCGTCGAGGTCCACGCACAGCGGCGTCGCCGCGCCAGCCGGGGCGGTGGCGGGAGCGGGGCCCGCGGTGGTGCGGGTCGTGCTCACGCGTGAGAGGTTCCAGGAGCCGGGGGAGACTGACACCCTGCTCTACGCCGCCGCCCCGGCCAAGGGTCGGCCCGGGCAACCCCAACAGGATGCACAGCCACGCCGTTTTCCAGTTTATCGGCCAAGGCCGGCCCCGCCCATAGTGGCGGGGCGGGCCGACCGGGCCGGAACTCGCCGTGCGAGGTGACGCGGCGCGGATGGGGCCAGGGCAGCGCAGGGTCACGCCCGCCCTGAGCCGGGCGGAGGGCGGGATTGCGGCCCGCAGCAATCCGGCCCTTCGCTCGCCGACTCGCTCAGGACGGGCGTTGATCGCTCTGCGCACCTTACACTGTCTGTGATGCTTCGCCGCCACCTCATTCTGCTGCTCGTCGGCCTGGCGCTGATCGCCGTGGGCGTGGCCCTGCTGGCGGGTCTGCGGCTGACCGGGCCGGCCGACCAGCCGGGGCCCGGGCGGGCGCTGCTGGCCACCGCGTCGCTGGCGAGCCTGCTCGTGGGCTGCCTGCTGCTGATCGCCGCCGCGGCGCTGAACTGGCTGTCGGCCCTGCACCGCCAACGGGTGTTGCGCGCGGCGGAGCGGCATTGGCGGAGCAGAACCCCAGAGGCGGCGGACCGCGGGGCCGACGGCCGCCACTGAGTGGCCGTGGATTGTGTCGGCGCGAAGCTCACGGCGCCGGGTGCCACTCAACGCCGTGAACTTTGCGGCTGGGGCTCGACCGTAGGGTGGGTAGAGCGAAGCGAAACCCACCACGAACGCCGTGGATCCTCGACCGAGCTGGTGGGTTTCGCTGCGCTCTACCCACCCTACAACCGAAGTGCACGGCGTCGGGTGCCATCTATGAGCAAGCCGTTGTCAAGCGGGCGGCGTGGCGGGGGAGCGGGTTCGGTCCAACCATCTATCCGGCGTCATCCGAAGACGCGCCATATGAATCCGATTGCGGGGCCG
>SKPT01000668.1 GCA_007119405.1 Phycisphaeraceae bacterium | reverse complement strand
GACGACGCGTCTGGCATCGCGCTTGCTGGTAGACGACTGGAAGAAGATCTTGAAGCGCTCGGACTGACGCGGGCGCGGGTGGGGATACAGGGCCAGCGCGTGGAGCAGGCCCAGCAGCGACTGGAAGACCGCAAGCTCGTGGATGAAAAGATGCTCAGCGAACTGCAGGACGCGGACATGGCCGAGGTGATCACGCGATTTGCGCAGTTGCAGCAGCAATTGCAGGCGACGCTGGCGGCCGGAGCGCAAAACATGCAGATGAGCTTCCTGGACTTTCTGCGCTGAGATGCGCAAGTGTTGCGCCGCCTGCGGGTCCGCGGCCGACCCGAGGCGGGGCGTTAAAGGCGGCAGGATGCCGCCGCCCCGCATGGATGACGGGGTCGGGAATCAGGACGACAGGCCGGTTGAGGAACGCACCGATGCGGATCGAGACCTCAAGGTTCGGAGCGCTTCAGATCGACGGCGAGCGCGTGCTCGAGTTCCCCAAGGGGCTGCTCGGGTTCGCCGAGCACACGCGCTACGCGCTGCTGGACGCCGGGGACGAGTCCTACTTCTGGTGGCTTCAGTCGATCGAGTCGCCGCAGTTGGCGTTCGTGGTCACGGACCCGACGCTGTTCGTGCCCACCTACCGGGTGCCGATCCACGGCGACCAGTGCCGGGAGCTGTCGATCGCCAGCCCGGAGCAGGCGCAGGTGTTCGTCATCGTGAACAAGCGCGGGCACATGCTCACGGGCAACCTTCAGGGGCCGCTGGTCGTGAACGTGCAGCGCCGCGTCGGGCAGCAACTGGTGCTTTCGGATCGGCGCTTCACGACGCGGGTGCCGCTGGTGGAGCTGCCCCGGCCGCAGCTCCAGGCGGCATCGGCGTAAGGTGAAGGTGACGCCGTCGGCGACGCACGGACGCGTCGCCCGCCCGGAGACCGAAGGGAAGGAGCCCGCTCATGCTGGTGCTGTCGAGACAGCGCGACGAGACGATCATGATCGGCGACGAGATCGAGATCACCGTCGTGGACATCCGGGGCGACAAGGTGCGCCTGGGGATCACCGCCCCGCGGGAGATCCAGGTGCACCGCAAGGAGGTCTACGACGCGATCCGTCGCGAGAACGCCGAGGCGGCGGGGGTGGACGTTGAGGATTTGAACCTGGCCCGCGCCCAGTTGCGTGCCAACCGGCGCCGGAACGAGCCCGGCACGAGCCCTGACGCCGGCGAGTAAGCCGGCGCGACCGGCCCCGCGACACGGGGCATATGAGCCGACAATCAAGGAGGATTGTCCATGTCACAGATCAACACGAACGTCGCCGCCCTGATCGCCCAGCACAACCTGGGCCGGGCCAACCAGGACCTGTCCGTGCGCCTCGAGCGCCTGGCCACCGGCCTGCGCATCAACCGCGGGGCGGACGACCCGGCGGGCCTGATCGTCTCGGAGCGCCTGCGCGCCGAGATCTCCGGCATCGGCAAGGCGATCGACAACATCGAACGCGCCTCGAACGTCATCGCCACCGGCGAAGCGTCCTTGCAGGAAGCCAACAACCTGCTCAACGACATCAAGGGAATGGTCATCGAGGCTGCCAACACCGGCGCCTTCTCCGACGAGGAGGTGCAGGCCAACCAGATCCAGATCGACTCGGCGATCGAGTCCATCGCCCGCATCGCCAACACCACCAGCTTCGCCGGGCTCAAGCTCCTGGACGGGTCGCTCGACTACATCCTCGAGGACATCGTCACCAGCCAGATGAACGACGTGAACGTCTACAGCGCCCGCTTCGGCAACAACGAGCAGGTGCCGGTCAACGTCGAGGTGCTCAACTCCGCCCAGCGCGCCGAGCTGTTCTGGCCCGGCGACGCCGACGGCACCAGCGCCGGGGCGCTGACCCAGTCCATCAGCTTCGAGATCAAGGGCAACGCCGGCGTGGAGTACTTCAGCTTCGCCTCCGGCACCTCCCTCTCGGCCGTCGCCTACGCCGTGAACAACATCGCCGACGCCACCGGCGTCCAGGCCAGCCTCCTCTCCGCCGCCGACCCGACCTCCGGCATGCTCTTTACCAGCACCGGCTACGGCTCGGACGCCTACGTCAGCGTCGAGGTGCGCGAGGGCGGCGAAAACTTCCAGGCCTACGACGAGCCCGGGGGCGACCCCGTCACGCGGCAGACCGGCCAGGACGTGCTCGCACTGGTCAACGGCAACCTGGCGCTGGGGCGCGGCCTCGACGTCTCGGTGCGCACCGGCGCGCTGGACCTGAGCCTGTCACTGACCTCCGCCGCCGCCCAGACCCTCAACGAGACCTTCTCCTTCAACATCACCGGCGCCGGCGCCACCTACCAGGTCGCGCCCCAGGTCAACACCCACCAGCAGGCGAGCTTCGGCATCGGCTCGGTCGCCCCCAGCCGACTCGGCGACAGCATCGTCGGCTTCCTCGCCTCGGTGCAGTCCGGCCGGGACAACGCCCTGACCTCCGGCGACGACGTCCGCTCCCAGGCCCAGGCCGCCGGCGCCATCATCGACGCCGCGATCGACCAGATCTCGCAGATGCGGGGCCGGCTCGGCGCCTTCGAGCGCAACACGTTGCAGACGACGCTGCGCAGCTCGCAGATCGCCATCGAGAACCTCACCGCCGCCGAAAGCTCGATCCGCGACGCCGACTTCGCCGCCGAGACCTCCAGGCTCACCCGCGCCCAGATCCTCCAGCAGGCCGGCACCCAGACCCTGGGCATCGCCAACGACACCGCGGCCAACGT
>SKPT01000085.1 GCA_007119405.1 Phycisphaeraceae bacterium | reverse complement strand
TCGGTCAACGAGATGGGCGTGGCTCTTCGCATACCTGTTGATCGGCAGAATCGAGCGTTACAGAACACTACTTGTGGCGGCCTACACTAGCCTGCCATCGCGTTGTGCGCACGCATCGACCCGCCGCGTGTGTCATTCTTCAGAGCGTCCGGGCTCATCGCCGCCGCCGTGCGCAGCGCGGTTCCGCGGCGATCCGTGCGCCGGGGCCGCCACCGCCGTGCGCACGGACCCGACGCCCCGAGCAGGGACAGGAGGGCGACGCATGTTCAACGGACGATGAACCCGCGCTCACACCGGGCTCATGCGCCACACGGCGCGGTACATGCCCGCGACCTGCTCGCGCTCGTGAACGCTCGGGGCGAAGCTCGGGTTCAGCGGCTGAAGGCGGATCGTGCCCGCCTGCTCGTCGAGAAACACACGCTTGAAGGTCGTTTCATGGTCCGGCAGCAGGCGAACAAAACAGTCACAGCCGCTGACCACGTCCGCGGCCGGCGAAAACACGACAATGTCGCCCTGGCGATACTCCGGCAGCATGGACTGGCCCACCACCGTCGCGGCGAACGCGTCCGGGTCGTCGAGATGCGGCGGGGCGGGGACCGATTCGTCCGCGATCCGGGCCGGGTAATCCAGGTCCGTGAACCCCGTGGGGTAACCCGCCGCGACCTTGTTGATCAACGGCACGCGCCCCGCCAGTGTCGGGGCCTGACGCGCCGAAATCTCCACGTCGCCCAGCATGCGCTCGATGCGCCGGCGGAGCTGCCCCGAGCGGTGGAGCTTGTCCAGGTTCTTGCCCCCGCCGGCGCGGCGCGACGTGTTGTGCTTGAGCCAGCGGGCCAGCTCGCGCCCGCGCTGGGCGTCGTCGGCCAGAAGCGCGAGCTGGCGGCGGATCTCCGGCCCGGCGCTCTGGAAATCCGCGGCCGCCTGAAGCTCGCCCGCCTCGAGGCGCAGCGCCCTTTCCAGCGCCGCCAGCGTCGCCGAGGCCGGCGGGTTGGTCACGCGGTGGTTCTCGATCATCGACAGGTAGCTCTTGGTCGTGCCCGCCCGGGCCGCCAGCGCGGCCAGCGTCAGGCCCAGGGCCTCGCGGCTCTGACGCACGATCTGTCCGACGGTTTGCATGACAGCGCCTCGGCAGCGGGTGTTCAATGTGTCTTGAACTTCTCCTTGACGCGGCCTCCTGGCCGTGGTGTAATGCCGGCGGATATTAACATAAACCTAACGTCGAGGCAACAGGGATGACGCGAACGATGGCGCAGCGGACCCAGGCGGTCGAGCGGGCACAGCTTACCCATCGCCAGGCGGTGCACGAGCGCCGCGACGCCGCCGAGCGCCTGCTGGCCCTGGCCGAGCACCTGCCCACCGACGAGCGGCTGCTGATCGAGCAGGTCTACCGCCACGGCCTGTCGATCGCCCAGCTCGCCCAGCTCGCCGGCGAGCGCCCGCGCCGCCTGCAGCGCCGCGTCGCCCAGATCCTGCGCCGCATGCGCGACCCGCTGTTCCGCTTCGTCGCCGGCCGCGGCGAGCTGCTGCCGCGCGACGTGCGCCCGACGGCCCGGCTGGTCGTGCTCGAAGGCCGCAGCCTCCGCGACGCCGCCCGCCGACGCGCCAGCTCGCTGCACTACGTCCGCCAGCACATGCGCACCATCCGCACGCTGGCGCAGGTGATGTGAGCGGAGATGGAACCACCGATGCACACGGATGCACACGGAAGGGCAAGCAGATGCGCGAGCTTGAGGGGTGACTGATGCGATTGGATCTGACAAAGCGGGTGGAGACCGCCGTGGCCGAGCCCGGCCGGCGCGTGCTGGAGGTCGTGGCGATGTTCGGGCTGGGCGTCGATGCGTCGCGCCTTGTCGACGTGGTGCCGGCGACGACGCTGGAGCTCAACGCCGGCGAGCTGATGTTCGTCACCGGGCCCAGTGGCGGAGGCAAGTCGACGATCCTGCGGCTGCTGCGCGACGAGCTGCCGCGGCGCGGCGTCGCGTTGATCGACTTCGACGCCCTTGAGCCGGCCGCCGACCGCCCGGTTATCGAGGCGCTGGCGCCGGAGCAGCCGCTGGCGTCGGCGATGCGCTGGCTGAGCCTGGCGGGCCTGGGCGATGCGTTCGTGATGCTGCGCCGGCCGGGTGAGCTGAGCGAGGGGCAGCGTTACCGGCTCCTGCTGGCGCGAGCGATGGCGATGACCGAGGCGGCGTTGCAACGGGCGGGCGGCAAGGCGCAGCCGGGGGCGCCGCGCGTGGTGCTGCTGGCCGACGAGTTCGCCGCCACGCTCGACCGGCTCACCGCCAAAGTCGTGGCGCGGAACCTGCGCCGCTGGCTCCGGCAGGTCAATGATCCTGCAAGCGACGCGGGCGTGGCCGGTGTGGCCGGTGTGGCGGCGGTGGTGGCGACGTCGCATGACGATCTGCTCGAGGCCCTGGAGCCGGACGTGCTGGTGGACAAGCCGCTGGGCGAGGCGGTGCAGGTGGTGCGCAGGGATGATCCTTAGCGCGTGTATGCAGGGTGCCACACAGCATTCCGACAGAGTGCTGTGTGCTGCGGCGATCCACGGTTGCTCACACACAGCAGCCTTCGGCGTGCTGTGTGGCACCCGATCAGGGGGGTTCCGTACGCAGAGGTCAACAGATCATGGCGGGCACGGTGGTGGAGCGGTTCAAGGCGATGCGGCGCGGCGGCGCGCTGCCCGAGGCCGAGGCGCTGATCGCGGCGCGGGGCGGCATGGCGGATTATGCCGCGCTA
>SKPT01000657.1 GCA_007119405.1 Phycisphaeraceae bacterium | reverse complement strand
GGGGGGGCCAGGGGTTGCGCGATTGAAGTGGGGGTGTCAGCCGCGCCAGCCGACGACGCGCACCGCCTGGCCATCGGACATGTCGATGGGGTTGGTGGCGAGGATGATCTCGCCCGCCTCCAGGCCCTGCGTCACCTCCGCCCACTGGCCGCGCGTCGCGCCGCGCCCGATGACCCGCCGGCTTAGCCGACCGTCATCGATGACATACACGTAATGCTCGTCGCCGTCCTCGCCGATCGCCGAGGCGGGCACGGCGATGACGTCCTCGCGCTGGTCGATCGCCAGGCGCACGCGCGCCAGGTAGCCCGGCCGGACGCCACGCTCCGTCGCCTGCTCGGGCAGCGCCACCTCCACGGTGATCAATCGGCTGCCGGCGTCCGCCTGCGGAAAGATCCGCCGCACGGTGCCCTCGAGATCGACGTCGGGCATGGCGTCGAGGCGGATCGGCACCGCCTGCCCGCGCTCCAGGTGCACCACGTCCAGCTCGCTGACGCCCAGGCGAACGACCAGCTCATCCAGCGACGCCAGCTCGAAAAGGGCGTCATGCGTTTCGACGGCTTCGCCGGGCTCGAAGTACCGCGCGGTGACGACGGCATCGCGCGGGGCGACGATCTGCCCGAACGCCACGCGCGTCTCCCACAGCCGGCGCTGGCTCTGCGCCACGCGCAGCGCGGTGCGCTGCCGCTCATAGTCCGACGCGCTGATGAGCTGCTGCGCCCGCAGCTCCGCGGCCCGGGCGTACTCCTGCCGGGCCTGCTCCTCCTGCGCCTGGGCCTGGGCGAGCTCGGCGTTCGCCTCGGCCATGTCCAGCTCGGCCAGCACGTCGCCCGCACCGACCGCGTCCCCCTCCTCCACGTGCACCGCCTCAAGCGTGCCGGCCGTGCGACTGGCCAGTCGCACGCGCACCCGCGGCTGCACCGTCGCCGACGTGGCAAGCTCCCGTGAAAGGTCCCGCCGCACGAGCTCGATCGCCGCCACCGGCGCCCCGGCACGCTCCGCGGCGTCGCCCCCGCCATCGGCCGCATCAGACCGGCCGCACGCCCCCAAACCCGCAAGCATCGCCGCCGCGGCGACGACCGCGACGCCCATCGTCACCCCGTGGCGAAAGAGGCGACGGCGGCCGGACAAAAACGCTCCGGAAAACAACATCGGTCCATTGTACCCGCTCCCAAACCACCCGTGCCAGCATGCGCGACCACCCGCAGACTCCCGCTCCCGATCCGGTGAGCCGGCGTTCAACACGGCCAACGCCCCGCGTTACAGATCGCACCTGCGCCATCCCCGCGCTGTCACCCACCAGGTTGCCGGCCCGAGTCCAGTTCGGAAACGGCCCAGCCAGGATGCCCAGGCTTCACGGCGGCGTGGGGCCGGGCGCGGCGGTTGGCTGGGGCGCGCGGCGACGATACACCAGCCACACACCGACGCCCGCGACCGCAAGGCCCAGCATGTCGGTGAAGGTCACCGTGTCACCGAACGCGATCCAGGCCATCAGCATCGTCACCGGCGGGCTCAGATAGAACAGGCTGGCGACGCGCGTGGCGTCCTGCCTGGCCAGCAACTGCCACATCGTCCAGTACGCCCCGAGTGAGACGGCGATCACCAGCCAGGCCATCGTCGCCACGAACGGCGTCGTCCAGCGCGTCGCGAATCCTTCGACCCACCACGCGGGCACGAGCACCGCCAGGGCCGTGGCGGCGCTCTGAAAGAAGAGCGTTGCGTCCAATCGCAGCGTGGCCCGGGTGCCGTGGCGGGCCCAGCGACGTTGCAGCAGGCTGGCCGCGGTGATCCCCACCACCGAGCCGAAGGGCAGCAGGTAGCCCAGCGCGGGGGTTTCCGTGTCGAGGGTAAGGCGGGCGCCGACGGCGATGGCGACGCCGCAGAACCCGAGGATCAGGCCCAGCCATTGCCGCAGCCCGGTCCGCTCACCGACGACCAGCCCGGAGAAGGCGCCGGTGACCAGCGGCTGAAGGGCGGTGACCAGGGCGATGATGCCCACGGGCACCGCCATGTCGATCGCGACGAGCACGCAGCCGAGCCACACGCCATGCGCCAGCACGCCCACCACGGCGGTGTGGCCAAGCGCCCGGCGCCCGGGCCAGGTCCATCGTCCGCTGGCCACCAGCCAGAGCCCGAGCAGGCCGGCCAGCGCCGCGTAGCGCCACAGCAGCAATGTCCACGGGCCGGTGAAGGGCAGGCCATACTCCGCGCCGATGAAGCCGGAGTTCCACAGCAGGACGAACAGCAGTTCGAGGCCGAGCAGGCCGCCGACGAAGCTCTTCAGACGCGTCCAGCTTTCGTTTGAGCTCAGCATGAAAACCGAATTCCGATCGGGATCGGTCGTCTGGTCATGGTTGGTCTCATGAGCCGTTTCAACAGACGGCGCAACAGCCGTGGCATGCGCGACATCCCCGCGGCCGCGTCCGTGCGGCCGATGACATGGTATTCGAATGGCCATGCGCACCGCACCTGCCGGGCTCGAGAGGAATCCCGTGCGAACCCCCCTGGGTGGTCCGCGGCAAGCAGGCGAAGGACGCGAAGTGGAAATCATCTGATTTGAACACCCCGTGCCTTCGCTACTTCGCGATCCTTGGCTCCTTCGCGGGATTCATCGGGGCCGGGGTTCGTCAGAGGCCGCACCTGGTCAACGAGCTGGTTTGAGAGTGGCAGCAGCAAACGCCGATTATTGACCTTTGAATGGTCACCTTCACCGGGATCCGGCGCATCGGGGGTGCCACGGCT
>SKPT01000460.1 GCA_007119405.1 Phycisphaeraceae bacterium | reverse complement strand
CCGCGAAGCGGCAAGCCGTGCGGCGGCCGACGGAGACACGGCTTGCCCTTCGGGACAAGCCGTGGCACCCCCACTGATGCGGTTTTCGGACGGAGCCTAATGGAGTATGGGCTATCATCGGCCGATGATCGACACGCATTGCCACCTGACGTTTCCGCCACTGCATCGCCGGCTCGACGATGTGCTGGCCCGGGCGGCGCAGCGCGGGGTGGACGAGATGATCAGCGTGGGGACCAATCCCGACGATGCCCTCGCGGCCGCGGCGCTGGCCCAGCGGTATGCGCAGGTTCACGCCACGGCCGGTCTGCATCCGCTGTACGTCAAGCCGGGGATGGACCTGGGCGTCGTCGACGAGATGCTGGCGTGGGCGGTGGGGCGCAAGGAGGTGGTGGCGCTGGGGGAGATGGGGCTGGATTATCACTATGACGATCCGCCGCGCGAATTGCAGCATGAGGCGTTTGGCCGTCAACTCGCGACGATCGCGAAGCTCGACACGATCATGCCCATCGTCATTCACAACCGCAAGGCGACGGGCGACGTGCTGGCGATGATCCGCGAGGCGGGGCTGCCTGGCGAGCGCTTCGTGTTCCATTGCTTTACCGGGGGCCGCGGCGAGGTTGAGCAGGTGCTCGAAGCCGGGGCGATGATGAGCTTCACGGGCGTCGCGACGTTCGCCAACGCGCGCGAGGTGGCGGAGGCGTCGGACGCGGTACCGCTTGCGCGTTTGATGGTGGAGACGGATGCGCCGTACCTGACGCCCGAGCCGCATCGGAAGGTGCGGCCGAACGAGCCGGCGTACGTGGTGGACGTGGCGCGGTTCCTGGCGGCGCGGCGGGGGATGGGTTTTGATGCGTTTGTCGACGCGGTGGATGGCAACGCGCGGCGCGTGTTCGGGCTGGGGGGATAGCCACGAAGGCACGAAGCTGAGGCGGAGAACCGCGAAGGGGCGAAGGAGGCGAAGGTCGCGAAGGGGTGTGGTTGTGGTGTAGGGTGCCACTGACAAGCGGAGTCCGCGGAGCTTGTCAGTGCGAATGACCGTCAAGCACTGACATGGCCGAGGACGGCCTTGTCAGTGGCACCGCCGCCGGGCCCATCTCCGGGAGCAGAAGCACCCTGGCTCCACCCTGCCCCCACCCTTCGCCTTCCTTCGTGCCTTCTTCGTGTCCATCGTGCCGTCGTGGCCAACCCAGACTTCACACGCTCAGCACCGGCTCATAACCCAGCGTCTCGGCGTAGCGCTGGCGGATGGGCTCGGCGATCTCCTCGATGAACGTGTCCACCTGCTGGGGGGCGCGGCCGACGAACTGCGACGGATCGGCCAGCGCGTGCACGTCGATGCCCTTGAACGCCTCGTCCCCGGCAAGGCGCTCCAGCAGATCGTTGGGCTTGCCCTCCTCCTTGACGCGCGCCGCGGCCGCCTGGCTGTGCGTGCGGATGACCTCGTGCAGGCTCTGGCGGTCGCCGCCGGCTTGCACCGCGGCCATGAGGATGTTCTCGGTGGCCATGAAGGGCAGCTCGGCGCGCAGGTTGGCGTCGACCGTCTTCTCGTAGACGACCAGGCCGTCCGCGACGTTGACGAGCAAATCCAGCACGCCGTCGAGGGCGAGGAACGGCTCGGGCAGGGTGAGGCGACGGGCGGAGGAGTCATCGAGCGTGCGCTCCATCCACTGCTCGGCCGCGGTGACGAAGGGGGTCTGCGTCATGCCGATGACGAAGCGCGACAGGCCGCAGATCCGCTCGCAGCGCATGGGGTTTCGCTTGTACGCCATCGCCGAGGAGCCGATCTGTGATGCTTCGAAGGGTTCCTCGATCTCCTTGCGGGAGGCGAGCAGGCGCACGTCGGTGGCGAACTTCTGGGCGGCGGCGGCCGCGGCGGCGAGGCTGGCGACGACCAGGCCGTCGACCAGGCGCGGGTAGGTCTGCCCGGTGACGACGAAGCGGCGGTCGGGATCCCAGCCCATCTTCTCGGTGACGAGGCGGTCGAGTTGCTCGACCTTGGCGTGTGCGGCTGGCGTATCACCGCCGAAGAGGGCGAGGAAGGACGCCTGCGTGCCGGTGGTGCCCTTGACGCCGCGGAAGCGGAGGGTGTCGAGGCGGTGCTCGAGCTCTTCGAGCGCCAGGGCGAGGTCGTACGCCCAGCCGGCGGCGCGCTTGCCCACGGTCGTGGGCTGGGCGGGCTGGAGGTGCGTGTACGCGAGCGTGGGCAGGTGCTTGTAACGCTCGGCGAAGCGGGCGAGGCGGTCGATGGCCGTGGCGAGCTTCTGTGTGACAAGGGTCAGGGCGTCGCGGATCTGGATGAGCTCGGTGTTGCAGTTGACGAACTGGCTGGTGGCGCCGAGATGGATGATGGGCCGGGCCTCGGGGGCGACGTCGCCCAGGGCATGGACGTGGGCCATGACGTCGTGGCGGAGCTTTTTCTCGTAGGCGGCGGCCTTGTCGTAGTCGATGTCGTCGAGGTGAGCGCGCAGGGCGTCGAGCTGGGCGTCGGTGATCGCGAGGCCAAGCTCCTGCTGGGCCTCGGCGAGCGCGAGCCAGAGCTTGCGCCAGGTGGTGAAGCGCGTGCGCGGGGAGAAGATGCGCTGCATTTCGGGCGAGGCGTTGCGCTGGGCGAGCGGGGAGGTGTAGCGCGTGTCGTCGGGCATGGGGGGAGTTTAAGTCAAAATTCAGAATTCAAAATTCAGAGTTCAGAATGGGGTAGGCGGGTTTCCGGGCGGCCGCATGACTGGCGTGGCGGGGCAGGCGATG
>SKPT01000141.1 GCA_007119405.1 Phycisphaeraceae bacterium | reverse complement strand
GCCACGAACGGCCCCGCCAGGATCGCGCCCGCCAGCGCCAGTGCGGCCAGCCCATGCGTCCGCTCGCTGAGCCGGTGGTAACGGTCGAACACCGCCCGCGCCGCGGCCCGCTCCTGCCCCGAGGCCGACGCATCGTACATCACCGCCCGGCTCTGCCACACCCCGGGCCCGATCCACGCCAGGTTCGCCGCCACCATCACCACCGCCACCAGCAGCGCCAGCGACCGCACCCGCGCCGCCGCACTGCGCCCCCGCCGCGCCAGCCGCCCCGCGTAGCGCGTGTGCTCCAGCGTCAGCGCCAGGCACGCCCCGGCCGCGCACACCAACTGCACCACCATCAGCCGATCCAGCGACCGGCCCACGATCGCCCCGGCCAGGATCGCATCCGCCTCGCCCGCCAGCTCCAGCTCGATCGGCAGCGCCGGCTGATACGCCCGCACCGTCGCGAACGTCGCCGAAGCCGTCACCACCAGCATCACCAGCGCCCCGAGCCACACGCCCGCGCTGAGGTAGAACAATCCCTGGCTGAGCCGAAAACCGAGCATACAACCCATTCATCGGCCGACCGGCGGGCCGGCGAAACATCAATTATTGCACGCCCCCGCCCCTGACGCCACAATCGCCGCTTTCGCGTATCATTCAGAACAACCACAGAGGCACAGAGAGCGCAGAGGTAAGAATCTATCGCTCGAGAGTTTATGCACTTGTTTCCCGAGGTGTGACAGATAACGAGGCGCAGGCTGCGCTCGACCGCGGCACTCGATTCCTTCCGCAATGGTCCATTTCCCGCCTTTCCCTGTGCTCTTTGTGCCTCTGTGGTGAATATTCCGGGCTATTGACCCAGCCCCGTCCAGGAGGAACCGCGGATGACCCTTGACCTGCCCCGCATCGCCACCACGACCGTCGGCTCCTACCCGGTGCCCGACTGGCTCGCCGCCCTGCCCAGCGAGCAGGCCCTGATCGACGCCACCCGCGTCGTCTTCGACACCCAGCGACAGGCCGGCATCGACATGCCCACCGACGGCGAGCTCTACCGCTTCGACGTCAACCACCCCGAGACCAACGGGATGATCGAATACTTCATCGCGCCGCTGGACGGGGTGAGCACGGCCATCGGGCGGCGCGAACACACCGCCTTCGCCGGCCACAGCCCCATGGGGTTCCGCGCCAAGCCCGCCGGCGTCGTCCGCGCCGCGCTGGACGAAGGCGCCCTGGACCTGCCCGCCGCCTGCCGCCGCGCCAAGTCCGTCGCCGGCGGCCCGTTCAAGTTCACCGTCACCAGCCCCTACATGCTCGCGCGCACGCTGCTCGACGAGCACTACCGCGATTTCGAGCGCCTGCTTGAGGCCCTCGCCGCCGTCCTCGCCGCGCAGGTCCCCGACCTCGACTGCGACGTGCTCCAGGTCGACGAGGCCAACGTCCCGGGCAACCCCGAGCATGGCCCCATCGCCGCCGCCGCCATCAACCAACTGCTCACCGCCTTCAAGGGCAAGGGCCAACGGGCCGTGCACCTCTGCTTCGGCAACTATGGCGGGCAGACGATCCAGCAGGGAACCTGGACCCGGCTCATCGCCTTCCTCAACGCGCTGGACGTGGACCACCTCGTCCTCGAGCTCGCGCATCGCCCACCGCAGGACCTTCAGGCCTTGAAGGACGTCGACGAGCGCGTCGGCCTGGGCATCGGCGTCGTCGACATCAAGGCCAACCCCGTCGAGTCGCCCGACGACATCGCCCGCCGCATCGAGCACGCCGAGCGCGTCCTCGGCGACGGCCGCGTCCGCTGGATCCATCCCGACTGCGGCTTCTGGATGCTCAAGCGCAGCGTCGCCGACCGCAAGATCGCCACCCTCGCCGCCGGCCGCGACCTCTACCTCGGCCAAACGTCACCAGCGGCAGCAAGCACATGAAACGTATGTCAGATGCATGCCCACCCCGTAAG
The DNA here is from genome assembly GCA_007119405.1 of Phycisphaeraceae bacterium. Next base: position 811 of record SKPT01000141.1, on the reverse strand, counting down.
GATTCCCCCTACCCCCAAGCGCCCGACCTGAGCGAGTCCGCGAGCGAAGGTCGGGATCACCAACGCCAAACGGGTGCGTCCCAACGCAGTCGTGCAACCCAAGAAACGTAGCGCCGCCGCCCTGCGCGCAAAAAAAACCGGCCCGTCGGCGTGGGGGGGACACCGATCGGGCCGTGAGGGGGGCAAAAGGGAGTTCGTTTGCTTCACCGGCTGCAGCATGTACCGCAGCCTGCCTTCTCTACCCAACTATACGCACCAGCGCGCGCCGGGGATCGCGCCGCGGCAAAAATTTTTCCGCACGCGCCGCGTCAACCCGCTTGGGGGCCCCTTTAAAAGGTAGCGGGGATGACGTACGACGCCCGGGGTGCCACGGGCGGCTTGTCCGCCAGTGCCTCGGCGCCGCCTACGGCGTGCGCGGTCGAAATCGTGCGGCAAGAGGGCATTGCAAGGTAGATGGGCTTCGGTGCGCCAGGGCGCTGGCGGACAAGCCGCCAGTGGCAGCCACCTTACCGCGTCGCTCGTCTGCTACCGATCTGAGGCGCACTCACCCGCTTGCAGCGTCAGCGCGCAGCGCAGCCGGGTTAACCTCAATATGGATATCTTTGTCCGCCATCTCAGCGCAGGCGCGACACCGCCCGATCCGCCTCGCTCACCCGCCACGTCACTGACTCACCCGTCACCTCCGCCAGCCGCTCGCGGTAGCGCGGCAGGTACGGCCGCTCCGTCTGCGCGTGCCCCGCCAACAGCAGCGTGATCCCCCTGGCCGTGGCGTCGAGCATGTCATGGTGTCGCATCTCACCCGTGATGAAGG
>SKPT01000343.1 GCA_007119405.1 Phycisphaeraceae bacterium | reverse complement strand
TAATCCAGCGCCACCGCCCCGACGCAATCGTCGCCATCCTCCCGCCCAACCCCCCCGCCGAGCGCGTCATCTGCGACATCCTCGACGCCGGCATCCCCCTGCTCGTGGAGAAACCCCTGGCCGGCTCACCCGCCGCCGGCCAGCGCATCGCCGCCCGCGCCGCCGCCACCGCCACGCCGCTGACCGTCGCCTTCCACAAGCGCTGCGACCCGGCCACCCTCGCCGCCCGCGGCGAAATCGACCGCCTCAAGACCACCGGCGAGCTGGGCAAGCTCACCTACGCCCGCGTCCACGTCGCCCTGACCGGCGACTGGATCGCCAACGGCTACCGCGACACGCTCGCCGGCTCGCTCGAGCATCGCCGCGAACGCTTCCCCGATGACGAATTCCCCGGCCTCGACGCTGACGCCCGCAAGCGCTGGGGCATCTACGCCAGCGGCTACGGCCACCAGCTCGACTGGCTCCGACACCTGCTCGACGAACCGCTGGCCATCACCCACGTCGAGCCCACCGGCGTGCTGCTGCTGGTCGAGGCCGCCTCCGGCTTGCCCGCCGTCTTCGAGGCCACCCCCTGCCAGTACACCCAGTGGGTCGAGTACGCCGAGCTCTTCTTCGAGCGCGGCCGCATCCGCATCGACCTGCCCCCGCCCCTGGCTGTCAACGTGCCCGGCCGGGTCAGCTTCTTCCGGCAGGACGACCGCCAGCCGACCCACACCACGCCCGTGCTGGCCTACGAGGACGCCATGCGCCAACAGGCGGAGCAGTTCCTCGCCCATCTCGCCGGCAAGCCTACGCCCCTGTGCGACGCCGCCGAGGCGCTGGAATCGCTCAACCTCGCCACGGAGTGGATCCGCCGCCTGAGCGAGGCCCCCGCCGCCGTGACCTCGATGCCGTAGCTCTCACGCCCTGGTACAGATGACCAGGCGATGCCCGGCCCGCCGCCGCTCGATTTGACCCCGCGCGCCCGGCTCGCTAGCTTCGCGATCAACTCCCAGACCGAATTGCCGGAACCACACCCATGCCCGCCAACCCGCTCGCCCTGCAGGTCTTCTCCGTGCGCAACGAGTTCAAGAACGACGCCGCCGGCACGCTCAAGCGCGTCGCCGACGCCGGCTACGGCGCCGTCGAGTTCTTCGGCGCCCCCAACCACGAGCCCGACGAGCTGCGCCAGTTCCTCGACGCCGCCGGCCTGCAATGCGCCGGCTGGCACTGGCCGCTCCACCTCTTCGACGACGACAAGCTCGACGACGCCATCGCCTTCCACAAGGCCCTGGGCAACACCTTCGCCGTCGTCCCCGCCATCCCCGAAGACCTGCGCAAGACACGCCAGGACTGGCTCGGCCTGGCCAAGCGCTTCAACCAGCTCGCCGAGCACCTGGCCAGCCACGACCTGCGCACCGGCTACCACAACCACCACGTCGAGTTCGCCCCGCTCGATGGCGAAACGCCCTGGGACACCTTCTTCTCCAACACCGACGACCGCGTCGTCATGCAACTGGACCTGGGCAACGCCGCCCGCGGCGGCGCGGACGTCGTCGACATCCTTCGCAAGTACCCCGGCCGCGCCACCCAGATCCACCTCAAGCCCTACAGCCAACGCGCCGGCAAGGACGACCCCCGCGCCGGCTTCCGCCCCGTCATCGGCGAGGACGACCTGGACTGGCCCACCATCCTCGAACTCTGCCGCAACACCGCCGGCACCGAGTGGTACATCGTCGAGTACGAGTCCGACGCCTACGAGCCCCTCGAAGCCGTCGCCAGGTGTCGCCAGGCCCTGGTCGGCTTTGGCCTGAAGTAGGCGCCGTCGGAACAACCACGTCAGTGACGCTGCCACGGTTTGTTCCCGTGACGCACAGCCTGCCCGTAAGCTCAGGCCTCGCACCCCAGGCATGAAGCATCTGATCCTCGCCGACGTGCATGCCAACCTCCCCGCCCTCGAGGCCGTGCTCGAAGCCGAGCATGATGTCGACGAGGTGCTCTTTCTCGGCGACGCGATCGTCGGCGGGCCACAACCGGAGCAGACGGTCGCGTTGCTGCGCCGGCTCGGCGGCGTGGCGATCATGGGCAACCATGACCGGCAGGTGCTCACGGCCACGTACGGGCCCGATGAGCCCAACCTCAGCCGCCGCTGGGTGCGCTGGACGCAGGAGCAACTCTCGCCGGCGAGCTGGGCCTACCTCAGGTCCATGGGCGACAGCCGCGCCATCCGGCGCCACCGGTGGCACATGCGGCTGCATCACGGCGACTTCCCCGCGCCCGCCGGCCGATTCTGGCCCGATTGGCCACAGGAGAAACGGGACTGGCTCGTCGGCCGGTTCGCCGAGCCGGTGATCATCGCCGGGCATTCGCACGTGCAGTTCCAGCTCGAGCATCGCGGTCGGCTGCTGGTCAACCCCGGCGCGGTGGGTCAGCCTCGCCTGGGTCAGCCGCTGGCACTGTACGCGGTCCTGGAGCAGGACGAGCTGTCCCTGCGCGCCGTGCCCTACGATGTGGAGCGAACCTGCCGGGCCATGGACGACGTGCCGCTGCCCGAGCCTTTCGTGCGCATGTGGAAGCAGATTTACCGCGACGGGATGCTCTCGGATCACTACCCGATCCGTGAGTGGCAATCCCTGCGCGACGCCGGGTATCGATAGGCCGGCGCCACGTGCCCCTGGCCGCTCAACGCCGTGAACTTCCGTTGTAGGGTGGGTAGAGCGAAGCGATGGCTGCGGCACCGGCGAACGCCGGTAAACCCATTAGGATCCGTCCG
>SKPT01000311.1 GCA_007119405.1 Phycisphaeraceae bacterium | reverse complement strand
GAACCCGGGCAGCGGGAACAGATCCACCTGACGCGCCAGCCGGTCCGGCGCCGGCTCGCATCGCTGCAGCAGCGCAATCTCCCGCTTCAGCATCGCCCCGTGCTCCTCGTCCTCGGCACGCCGAAGCTGATCGATCAGCCCCCGCCCGACCGTCTCCCGCTCCGTCTCGCTGATCAGCCACCGGGCGTTGGGAAACGCGTCCAGCCCCCAGCGGTGGGCCGGGCGGAAGCACGTCAGGAAAACGTCGGAGATGTCCTCCGGCCCCAGGCCGGCCCGCTCGGCCAGACGCGCGGCCACGACCTGTCCCGGCAAACCGGGGTCCACGAGAATGCGCCGGCCCTCGCTGCGCACCAGCGTGGTCGTCGCGTGCGGTGTCCGCGCCGGGCCCTGCTGCGTCCAGAGCTCGTGCACGCTCAAGGCCCCGATGCTGATCACGCGATAGTCCACGCCGCAGATGGTATGTCATCCGCATCGGATGCACCTCAAAAAGGTAGCGGATCGGGCTGGGGGTGCCACACAGCATCCCGGAGGGTGCTGTGTGCGAGCGCCCGCGACGTTCGCCACACAGCACGCTGCGCGATGCTGTGTGGCACCCGCTACTCTGTTGAGCTGCCCCCTCCGCATCGCCCCTCAACCGCCGGCGCGACGGGCACGACGCACCTTACGACGAAGCCGGATGATCCCCTGCGCCGGTGCCGCGGCCATCGCTTCGCTCTACCCACTCTACATCAATAGCTCACGGCGTTGGGTGCCACGGCTTGTCCGCGAAGCGGCAAGCCGTGCGAGGCGCGACGGAGGCACACCTTGCCCTGCCGGTCAAGCCCCCCCGACGCCCCGCGACGCCTGCCCGTGAAATCTGCCGCTCAATGGTTAATTCGCCCTGGCGGACGGCCGATGGGTTCACCAGTCGGGCCATTGACGGGAAAGGGACAGCGTGCAACAGCAGATCGACAGCACCACGGCCGCGACCAGCCGTCGCACCGCTCCGCGTCGCCGCGCCCGCGCAGCCTGCCGGCTGCTGGTCGTCGATGCCGATGCGACGGCCGCCACAACGGTCGCCCGCGCCTGCGCCGGCAAGGCGCTGCGGATCGAGCGCGTCAGCACCGCCGCCGACGCCCGCGCCCTCGCCGCCGCCAGACCCGTCGACGCCGCCGTGATCGCCACCGCCCTGCCCGACGCCGACCCCCTCGAGCTGGCGCGGCAGCTTCGCCAGAGCCGCGACCGCACCCAGGTCATCCTTACCGGACCTCCACCCCGAAGCGAGACACTGCTGGCGGCGATGAACCAGGGCGTGCTCGACTACCTCGTCACCCCCCTCGACCCCGCCCGCCTGCGACAGCGCGTCGACGAGATGCTCGCCCGGCGCCGGCGCAGGCATCGACAGGCCTGGCGCGTCCGCGAGCTGCGCCGCGCCTGCCGCAAGCTCGACGACGCTCGCCGCGACGTCGGCCACCGCGTCGACCAGCTCGCCGGTGACCTCGTCAGCGCCTACCAGGAGCTCGCCCGCGAGATGGAGCAGAACGTCCACGTCAGCCAGTACCAGGCACTCGTCCGCCAGGAGCTGGACCTCGCCCCACTGCTTCAAAAAACGCTCGAGTACCTCATCGAGCACGTCGGGCCCTGCAACGCCGCCGTGTTCCTGCCGGCCACCACCGACGAGTACGCCGTCGGCGCGTACGTCAACTACGACTGCGCCGGCGACGCCGTGGAAATGCTGCTCGAGCACGTGGCGGACACGGCCGTCGCGGACCTGGCCGAGTCCCCGACGCCGGTCCACGTGCGCGACGAGGCGGCGATGCAGAAGCTGCTCGGCGACGCCGGCGGCGTCCTGCTCAAGTGCGAGATGCTCGCCCTCGGCTGCCACCACGACGATGAGCCGTTGGCGGCCATCCTGCTGTTCCGCGACCGCGACGAGCCCTTCGACGCCGCAGCCCTGCCCGTGTGCGAGGCCGTCAGCCACGCCCTGGCCGACGGCCTCGCCCGCCTGATCCGCGTCCATCACCGCACCAGCATGTGGGAGGAGTAAAAGGGGAGGCGTCAGGGGGAAAGGGTCACGGGGACAGGCGTGCCACCAGTGTCAACGCCCGTCCTGAGCGAGTCCGCGAGCGAAGGGCGGGATCGCTTCCGATGCCGCAATCGCCCCCGAAAGCCGCGCACACCTACTTCAGCTCCACCGACCAGTACGCGTGATCGAGAAACGCCCGCCACGACGCGTACTTGTCGCTGCCCAGACGCATCGACAGCACCGGGTGGCGACGCGGCTGCACCACCGGGCGGACGAGGTGCATCCGCGCCTCGGTCGGCGTGCGCCCGCCCTTGCGGGCGTTGCAGCGCGTGCAGGCGCACACCAGGTTGGTCCACGAGCTCTCGCCCCCCTGGCTTCGCGGCACGACGTGGTCGAGGCTCAGCTCGCTGGTCGGGTACCGGTCGCCGCAGTACTGGCACGTGTTACCGTCGCGCGCGAAGATGTTGCGCCGGTTGAGCTTGACCTGCTGACGCGGCAGCCGGTCGTAGCCCAGCAGCCGGATCACCTTGGGCACCGCCAGCTCGATACGCACGGTGCGGACCCACTCATAAGCCTCCGCGTCCAGCCCGGCCAGCCGGTCCCGCTCCGTCGAGACGTCCGCCCACGACTCGAAGTCGTAGGCCGTGTACGAGCCGTCGTCCACGCGGATCACCTCCGCCAGCTCGCGGAAGAGCATCGAAAAGGCACGCCGGGCGTCCACGACGCGGATCGCCATCCACATCTTGTT
>SKPT01000562.1 GCA_007119405.1 Phycisphaeraceae bacterium | reverse complement strand
TACATCGCGTGGTGGCAGGTCCAGCGCAAGGCGTTCTTCGAGGCGCTGCGCGACCACATGCGTGCCAACGGCAGCGAGGATGCGATGATCCTGTTCACCGCCGACTCCAGCGAGCCGGGGGTGCGGCTGCGCTTGCCGGGACGTACGGTGGTCACGAACGATGTCCAGGGCTGGGCCCGGGTGATCGAGGAGCGTTCGCTTGACGTGCGGCCGGTGGCCTTCGACCGCGTCGTCGGCGAGCGCATGCACCTTGATGCGCAGTTGCTGCCGCACCCGACCTGGGGCCAGTGGGAATGGGAGCATTCGGTTCCGCGGCCGGACCCGGACAACTACCAGGACACGCCGGGCATCGTGCACAGCTACACGTTCAACCGGCTGTACACGGTCAGCGACGCCGAATCGTTCGACGCCTTCCGCACGCCGGCGGGTCTGGGCATCGTCAGGCACTACGGGCTCAACGAGAACGAGATGGACGAAAAGCTGGGCTACTTCGTGATGGATATGGACCGCACCCGCGCCCACATGATGCACGCGGAAGTGGTGGCGATGGCGCACGGCGACCCGTGGTACATCGGCTATCTGGCCGGCCACTGCTTCAACCGCGGCTTCCCCGGCTACGCCCGGCGGTTCAACCAGGCGTTTCTCGCCCTGCCGGCCCTGCCCAGCGAGGTGCTGCCCGAGGCCAGTTCTCACGAGCAGGTGATCGTGCGCGCCATCGCCACCGCCGGCCACGGCACGTTCCTCGCCGTGGCGAACACGAGCATGCATCCGCAGCCCGACGTGACGGTGACGCTGCCCGTCCAGGGCGAGCTGTTTGACGCGGCCACCGGCCAGCCGCTCGAGACCCAGGGCGCCGAGCTGACGCTGGACATGGATGCCGCCGAGCTGCGCGCGTTGCACATCCGCTAGAGCGCGTTCAGTCCATTCGTAGCGGGTTGGGTGCCACTGACAAGCGGAGTCCGCGGAGCTTGTCAGTGCGAAATGGCGGTGCGGACCCGCAAGCCTGCTCGACACTGACAAGGCCGGGGACGGCCTTGTCAGTGGCACCCGCTACGATTGGGTTGAACGCTTCTAAGCCGCGGGCTCAAGCGCGCGCTGCCGAGCCGTCGCCCGCCAGGGCATCGGCCTGGCCCGGGCCGCCAAAGCGGTTGACGCACTGGAACACCGGCGGGGCCGTCAGCTCCGCCAGGGCCAGGTCCCGGGCGCTGTGGATCTCGAACGTGAAGCGGTCGCCCGGCACGAGCGTGAGCATCTGGTCGCTGACCGTCGCCTCGAAATCCAGCCGGTCGGCGAACAGGCACAGATCACGAAGCAGCGAACGGGCTGTGATCGTCAGGCGATGCACGTCGCCCTGCCGGCTGAGCTCGGCGTCGAAGGCGGGGTCGGGGTAGGCGAGCTGCTTGTCCGGTCGGAAGAACGACGTTGCCCGATCGCCGCCGAACTCCGCGAGCAGGAGGCTCTGCACATCGCCGGCCATCGCCTCGGGTACCGCGGCGCTGGCCGTCTGCCAGGGCTCGACCGTCATCGCCTGGCGATGCGACGCGAGCTCGCGCCCATCCAGGGCCAGTTGGCGAAGCTCGAGCGTGGCGGCCCAGGGCTGAGCGGTGTCGTTGTGCAGGTAGACCGCCAGCGGCGGATCGAGCGCCGCCGCCGGCGGCTCGATCACCCGCCGGGGCTTGATCGTGATCAGGCGCGGGGCGAAGAAGCGGCGGCTGGCGTACCACAGCGGCTTGGGCCGGCCCTGGCCGTCGATCGCCGACCAGCTTGACGCCGGCCAGCAGTCGTTGAGCTGCCAGTACAGCGCGCCACCGTTCCACGGGCTCAAGGCGCGGAACCAGCTCACCGCCATCTCCAGCGCCCTGGCCTGCATCACCTGCGCCAGGTACAGCCAGTCATCAAAGCGATCCGGGGCCGAGGGAACGGGAAAGTCATCGGCCAGGCGTTCGTTGGTCTGCTCCTGCCCGTCACGCTGGGCGCTGTTGCGGTTGTGATGACGCATCGCCGGGCTGTCCCATCGCCGCTCGGTCGGGGGGATCACGTGCGCCAGCGTCGGCCAGCACGCCGGGCCGTGGAAGCCGAACTCACTGCTCATCCGCGGATAATGGGCCAGATAGTTGCGATACTCGCCCGGGCCGTGCCAGACGTCCCAGATATGGCGGTTGCCGTATTCGTTGTCGTTGGGGTGGCGCTGCATCGTGCCCGAGTAGGGCGAAGAGGGCCAGTACGGCCGCGTGCCGTCCCACTTGGCCACGGCCTCGGGCAGCACGTCAAAGTAGTAGCCGGCGCCCCATGTCCGGCTGCCCTCGACGCGCGGCCGGCGCCACGGCTCGCCCCAGTCGAACGTGCCCCAGATGTTCTCGTTGCTCCCGTTCCAGATCACCAAGCTCGGGTGACGCGCCAGGCGCGCCACGTTGTCCGCCGCCTCGGCGGCGACGAGCGAAGCGAACGGCTCCTCCTCGGGATAAAGCGCGCAGGCGAAGCAGAAGTCCTGCCACACCATGATGCCCAACTCGTCGCAATGCTCGTAGAAATCAGGGGATTCATAGATCCCGCCGCCCCAGACGCGGAGCATGTTCATGTTCGCCTCGCGGGCCTGCTCGATCCGCCGGCGGTAGCGCTGGGGGGTGAGGCGGCTGGGGAAGCAGTCGTCGGGGATCCAGTTGGCGCCCTTGCAATAGACGCGCCGGCCGTTGAGCTTCAGGTGAAACGTCGCGCCCTGCTTGCCCGCGACCGGGCCGTCGGCCCAGGGTCGGGCG